>NZ_JBXAFK010000037.1:0-34032 GCF_058793055.1 Pseudomonas sp. MPR-R2A5 | reverse complement strand
GTGAATGTCACCAGCGACGTGCCGCCGATGCTCAGCACAGGGTCGGCGACGACGATGGTCGCGGTGGGCCGCACGGTATCGATGGCGTAGTTGTTAGAGTCGGTCGTACCGCTGCCGGCATTACCCGCCAGGTCGGCGATGCCGGTGTTATCCAGGGTGATGAGGTTGGTGGTGTCGGTGAGGCTGGCGCTCGGGGTGAACGTGCCTGTCCAGGTGATACCGCCATCGTTGCTATTCACCGCGCTCAATGTGCCGTTGGCAATCGTCAGGTCGGCATTGGTGAAGCCGGTGACCGCTTCGCTGAAGGTGAATGTCACCAGCGACGTCTCGCCGATTTTCAGCGCCGAGTCGGCAACGACGATGGTCGCGGTCGGCCGCGCGGTATCGATGGCGTAGTTGTTGGAATCGGTCGTACCGCTGCCGGCATTGCCCACCAGGTCGGCGATCCCGGTGTTGTTCAAAGTGATGAGGTTGGTGGCGTCGGTGAGGCTGGCGCTCGGGGTGAATGTGCCTGTCCAGGTGATACCGCCATCGTTGCTGGTCACCGCGCTCAACGTACCGTTGGCGACGCTCAGGTCGGCGTTGGTAAAGCCGGTGACCGCTTCGCTGAACGTGAATGTCACCAGCGACGTGTCGCCGATTTTCAGCGCAGGGTTGGCAACGACGATGGTCGCAGTCGGCCGCGCGGTATCGATGGTGTAGTTGTTGGAGTCGGTCGTACCGCTGCCGGCGTTGCCCGCCAGGTCGGCGATGCCGGCGTTGTTCAAGGTGATGAGGTTGGTGGCGTCGGTGATGCTGGCGCTCGGGGTGAACGTGCCTGTCCAGGTGATACCGCCATCGTTGCTGGTCACCGATGTCAGGGTACCGTTGGCAATCGTCAGGTCGGCATTGGTGAAGCCGGTGACCGCTTCGCTGAACGTGATGGTGACCAGGGAAGTACCGCCGATGTTCAGCGCAGGGTTGGCTATTACCACGCTTGCGGTCGGGCGCACGGTGTCGATGGTGTAGTTATTGGACGTGGTAGTACCGGTGCCCACGTTGGTCGAGGTGTCGGTGTAGAGCGTGTTGTCCAGGGTAATGACGTTGGTGCCGCTGGTGACGCCAGCCGTCGGCGTGAAGGTGGCGGTCCAGTGGATGTTATCGCTGGTGGTCAGGCTGCTCAGGGTGCCGTTGGAGGCCGTCATGTCGGCCAGGCTGAATCCGGTCACCGCTTCGCTGAAGGTGATGTTCACCACGGAGGAGCCACCGAGGTTCAGCCCGGGGCTGGCCACGGCGACTGTCGCCGTCGGCCGTACCGTATCGACGGCGTAGTTATTGGAGGTGGAGGTACCGCTGCCCGCCAGACCATTCGACACGCCGGTGACACCGGTATTGTCCAGCACGATATGGTTGCTCGCGCTGGTCACGCTCGCATCTGGGGTGAACGTCGCCGTCCAGGTGAGGCCGCCATCATTGGAGATGACGCTGCTCAAGGTGCCGTTGGAGACCGTCAGGTCGGCGTTGGTGAAACCGGTGACGGCCAGGTTGAAGGTAATGGTCACCTGCGAAGTGCTGCCAATGTGCTGGGCCGCGTTCGCCACTACGATGGTCGCGGACGGCGTCGGTGCGTAGGCGGTGTTCACTGTACCGCCGTCGTTGAAGATATTGTTCACGGCAGCCACGGAGGCACCCGTGCTGCCTCCACCCAACGCCGGGCCACCGGAACCGCTGCCACCGACGTTGCCGCTCATGGCCGCAAAGTTGGCGGCCGTCATCAACAGCGTGCCTTTGTTCCAGATCGCACCAACGCCTTTGCCCGCCGCGCCGCCCGAGTCTGCTGAACCCCCCAGGCCACCGCCACCACCGCCACCTCCGCCGGCCGCGATGTTATTGGAGATCACCGAAGTGCCGACGACCGTCAGGGTGCCGGAGCTGGCGTTGTAGATACCGCCACTGGCCGAAGCCCCTGCCCGGCCAGGCTTGTCCCACCCGGAACCGCCACCGCCGCCGCCAATGGAAATAGTGCCGTTGTTTGCGGTGCCGCCGGCACCGCCATTGCTGTAGTTGGCGGCCCCCACGCCACCCGCGCCGCCGCTGCTGCTGCCACCACGGCCGCCCATATAGTTCGGGTTGTAGCCGCCACCATTGCCACCGGTGTTGGCGCTACCGGACGTCCCACCATAAACGCCGGTACCGAAGCCCGAAGTGCCGCCATGGCCGCCGGCCTGGCCGCCAAGAGCACCGCCGCCGCCGCCGCCACCACCCACCGCGCCGCCAACATAGGGCGCGGTGACCCCACCGCCCCCGCCACCGCCCGAGGCCGCGTTGCTGGTCACCCTGACATTGTTCAAGGTCAGGTTGCCGAGGTTGACAATACCGCCGCCCATTGCCGCTGTGCCGTCGACACCCGCCGCTGCGCCATTACCCGCCGCCAGGCCTTGGGTGATGACCAAGCCATCCAGCGTCGCCGTCACACCGCTCCCCACCCTCAGCACCTGAGTCTTGTACTGCCCGCTGAGGGTCACATCCGCCACACCGTCTTGGTTCAGATCACCGGCGATGGTGACGTTTTTGCTGATGACCAATTGCGAGTTGAGGTTAACCGTCATGGTGGTACTGAACGTGACGGTATCGCCGGACACCGAATCGCTCAGAGCCTGGCGCAATGAGCCGACGCCACTGTCACCGTTGTTGACCACCGTGATCGTGGCCAACCCGTACTGGTACGCCGACATCGCCTGGTACGACAACGCGGTATGGCTCTCGATGGAGCCGGTGGCAATTTCCAACGTCCAATCGCCACCCTCGCCGGTGCGGTTGCTGGACGCGGCAATATCACGGCCGGTCAATTGCGCCAGGGAGTCGACGAAGTTGAGCCCTTTGCTGTCCCCTGCCGTGTTGCACGCGTAGATCAGAATGTCGCCGCCCACATTCATGTCCTGGCCGATCTGCGCCAGCACTTCGCTGCGGGCCGCGATGTTGTCGGCCGACAAATAGGTGCTGCCCAGCCACAAATCGCCGGTGTTGCCGTGGGCGAGGATCTGCACCGAGCTCACGCCCTGGTGGCTGCCCAGATAATCGGCAATCTGCTGCAGACCGTCTTTGCTGGCATCCAGCTGCACCACCTCGGTGCCGGGGGCGACGCCCTTGAGCAAGTTGGCGGAGTCTTTGACCCGGGCGTCGACGAACACTACGGTCTGCCCCGGAACGGCAACCGGCGCCGGTGTGGCCGGCGCGTCGGTTTGCCCATGGGTGTCTTTGCTGGCGGTGGCGTGCTCGGTCGTCGGCGCCTTGGCGGCCGCGTCGGCAGTGGCATGGCTGTCCGCCTGGGCGGCATCGGCCACAGTGGCGGCCACCGCGCCGTCAAACAACATGCGCGGTTCCAGGAACATGATCATCGGCGTCGCCAGAGGGTTGGCGCCTGTTGTTGTCTGCCGTGCCTTACCTTTGCTCCACCACATGCTGCTCACCCGTTTGTCGAATGCTGATACCCGCAATGAAAAAAACCGCGATCAGCCGATCGCGGCATCGGCTTTGGTGCGAATTACATTGGCGGCGCTCAGGCTGCCATCCCGCCAGAAATCCATATGCGCAAACTGCTCGAAGAGGTCCGGCGGCAGGATCGTACGCCGAGGCTGCAAAGCGACCTTGGGCTTGACCCGATGCAACCCGCTGACGCCCAGAGCCTCGTCGAAGTCCGGCGCGTCATAGCTGAGGTTGTCGAAGTCATGCTCGAACCACGGCTGCTCGATAAATTCGTAGACCAGCCGCATCACGCGCTCGGGCGCCTGGGATAGCAGGTCGTAGTCGACGATCAACATGGACCCGGCGTTTTCACCGTAGTACGCCTCTTTGAGGGCCGACCAGGCATAGCCCACGAGGCGATTGCGCTGGCCCAGGGTTTCGACACGGCTGTATACGGTGTTGCGCTCGATGTCGTCGTTGAACAGCTTGGTGTTCTCGAACGGATTGGCGCGATAGAGGCGTTCCAGGCTGTCCATGATCCACGCCACGTTGCGCACACAGGCAATGACCTTGGCCTGGGGAAACAGGTCATGCAGGGCGGGCATGCGCGCGCACCACTGGCGGTTGGTGTCGAACACCACCGGGGTGGAGGGTTTGTCGCCGTAATAAGCATCGAACAAGCCGCGCAACAGGCGGCGGCGGGTGTCCGGATCAATGACCGAGCCAAACTCGCTGCCGGCGCTGCACTGCGCCAGCACACCATTGAACAACGACCCTATGGGACTGCTCATGCCGGCGCGAAAGCGTGGGTTCTGCAACAGGATTGCAGAGAGCAAGGTCGAGCCGGAACGCGGCAGACCGGAGATAAAGTGATACTGCAATCCTTTCACCACTTTGTAGGACAAATCCATTTATGGTGGAAGCGTAGTAGAGGATTGCAGGGTCAACTAGTGTTCATTTGCCACTATTTCGGCATTTTCTCAATGCCAATTCGCGATTAGCGACAGCCCTCCGGCTGCGAAGGCTCTGGCCCGCGGCAAAGCACGAACAGGCGTGCCCTGGCTCCACCGCCATCCTGGCGCAAAAGTTCGCGCCAATCGGTGGGAATCGGCGCGAAATCGTCCGGCAAATCAGTGCTGCTGATCAGCCAGACGCGGCGCGTATCCGCCGGTAAAGCCGACAGACTATCGAGGTAGATACGCCCGCCGTCCTGGTCCACCAGCGTACCGAAGCCATACGCGTTAGGCCGGGTCGACGTGCCATCCGGTTTGGGCGGGGTATAGAGCTGCAATTGGGCGTCAGTCTGGTCGTAATACACGTAGCTCAAGTACCACAGCATGTCGCTAAGGACGATGCGGTCGCCTTCCTGATAGTTACGGTTGACGAACTCCACCGGCACGTTGAAATTATCGCGGTCGTCCACGGTTGCATTGCTCTTCAGCCCCAGCAGTTCCACGCTGATAAACAGCACCAGGAACGCGGCGCCCCAGCGTGACAGGCGTTTGGGCAGGCGGTCGATGGCCAGGGCCACCATGATCGGCAAGCCAAGGGCATACGCCGTGAGGTAGCGCTCGATGAACACCGGGGAAATAAACGATACCGCATACACCAGCAACAGCGGCAGCAGGAAGAATAGCGCCAGCAGGCAGGCCGGCCGATGGGCTTCGCGATCACGCCAGGCGGTCACCCCCACGACGGCGATCAGTAGCAGCGGGAACGACCAGAACAATGGTGCCCAGAAACCGATGCCCTCGTCCTGGAGCATGAACTGCCAGATCATCGACGGGACGGAGATCAGCGTGACCGGGTCTTCCCAGCCGATATCCCCCCCGGTCTTGAGCTGTTCGACGTGCTGCACCAGGTCCACCAGGTTGGGCAACCAGGGCAAGTACAGCACCACAATCAGGACATTGGCGCACCACCACGCTGGGCGCAGGAGCAACCGTCGGCCAGGTGCCTGGGACGAGTACAACAACCCCAGGTAGGCCCAATGCACCATTACACACAAGGCCATGAAGTAATGGGTATAGAAACCGGCCGCCATCAGCAGCACATAGGCCGCCAGGTAGCGCGTGCGCTCGGGGCAGCGTACCCAATACACCAGCGCCAGCGTCGCAGCCAGCAGCCACACGGCCAGCAGCGAGTACATACGCACTTCCTGGCTGTATCGCACGGCAGTGGGGTACAGCGCCAGCAGCACACCCGCCAGCACGGCGGCACGATAGGTGGACAGTAGCCGCGTCAGCCAGATACCCAGGCCCACCGCGACCACGCCGGGAATCGCGCTCATGCCGCGAATCGACCAGATGCCGTCGCCAAACAGGCCGATCCAGCCGCGCAGCATGAAAAAATACAACGGGGGGTGCACATCATGGGCCGCGTGGAACCACAGGTCGTCTACCGCGTATTCGCTGAGCAGCAGGCTCGAACCTTCGTCACCCCAGATCGCCGCTGCTGTCAGGCCATAAAAACGTACGGCCATGGCCAGCGCCAGAATTGGCACCCACCATAGCCGGCTGAGCCAACCGGCACCCGCCCAGGCAGCCGAGAGGCGACTGACTGCGGGAAAAACCCCAACTTTGTCGTCTTGTTCTACCACGGACCGTCGCACCTCAATTCCTCTGAAACTGCCTCTTTTCAAGGCAAACCCTGCGCATGCGCAAACAAGCGCCACTCTAGGACAAAAGCCTCGGTTTCGCTTGCTGTTTTGCACCCGCCAGGCGTTGTGTTACCGGCTGGGGGTCACCTGACCATCCTGCCTGCCCACACTCTTCGGGATGTTGCGCAAAGGCCCGGCGCACATGGGGTTTCAACGGTTTATGCGGCTTACCGCTACGCGGCTGGCGTCCTCCTGACGCTTGTCAGAACCCACTTTCCCGTACCCCCAGCGCTGCCGCCCGTCGCCAGGCCACGCCCAGTACCGACTCACTGCGCCCTTGCAGCATCACCACTCCGCGCAGCGGTTGATGGGGGGTAGGGATCGTTTCAACGCTTTTCAGTCGCGCACCGTATTGAGCCTGTACCGGCTCCGGTCGCTGATTTTCGTCGCGGCGCACGGCAATTGGCCCATGGTGATCGGAGGTCAGTGCCTCCTGGTCCAGATAGGCCACGCCGTTGGCGTCGATGTCGGTCAATACCACCGGGATGGCCACGTGCATCGGGTCATCGGCGATAAACCGTCCAGTGGAACCCGGCGCCACCCGCCACAGTTCGGCCTCGGCCAGGTAACCGCGCAGGCGTGCGCCCTCTTCCACCACTTGGGCCAGTGAGTCCTTGGGCGACAGCCAACGGCCCACGCTCAATTGCGGCAGCACATCGCGCACCCTGCCAGCATGGGGCGCGCGCAACAGCAGGCGTTCGCGCTGGGCGGCCAGCCCACGGTATTCGGCCAGGGCCTGGGACAGACGCTGATCGTTGATCCCGGCATCCGCAGCCGTTTCACTGCGCCCGGCCTGGCGGCGCATCTGCAGCTGCAAAATCTCCACTTCACGGCGCACGATGCTTTGCCGCGCGTCCAAATCCGGTGACTCCAGTTCGTACAAGACCTGGCCCTGGGTGACGGTTTGCCCATCCGCCACCCGCAACTGCTTGACCCGCGCGGCCACCGGCGCGTGCAACGCGCTGGCGCGCCCGGCTTCGAGCATGGCCGGCAGCTCGACGGCGCTGCGCCACGGCACCACCAGCGCCAGCCCGATCAACACCAACCCCAGGCTGCTCAACAGCACACGCGGCGCATGGGCCTGGCTGCGACGACTCCACCATTCGCGCCATTCCTTGAAGATCGGCAGGAAGATGAACCAGACCAACTCCACCAGCATCAGGAAGATCCCGAGCAGTTTGAAGAACAGGTGATACACCGCCAGGGCAATCCCCAGAAACAGCGCCGCCCGCCACAGCCACGCCAGGTAGCCCCACGCCAACAAGCGTCGTTGCATCGTCGGCGACCACGGCTCCGGCGCCGGCTCGCCATACCCGAACAACAGTTCACGCAGGCGCCAACGGCACAGGGCAAAGGCGCGGCCTTGCAGGTTATCCACCCCCCATAAATCGCTGATCAAGAAGTAGCCATCAAAACGCATGAACGGGTTGAGGTTGATCGCCAATGTCGTCAGCCACGTGGCACTGGCCAACATGAACGCCGCGGTGCGCGCCGGGCCATCCGGCAGCAGCGCCCAGGCAAGCAAGGCGATACAAGCCAGCAGCAACTCGGCCATCACCCCGCCGGCACCGATCATCAACCGCGCACGGCGATCATTGACCCGCCAGGCGTCGCTCACATCGGTGTAGAACATCGGCAACAGCACCATGAACGCCACACCCATGCTCTGAACCCGACAGCCAGCGCGTTTGGCCATATAGGCATGGCCGAACTCATGGCACAACTTGGCGAAGCACAACACCACCCCAAACGCCAAGGCGCCGCCGAGGCTGAACAAGTGCGGGAACGTCGCCAGAAAGCGCTGCCAGTCGCGCGCGACCAAAAACACGCCCAGGCCCAGAACTGCCGGCAGGCCGTACCGCAGCAAGCCCGGACCGAAGCGCGCCAGCCAGGGCCATGTCCGGTTGAGAAAAGCGTCCGGACGCCACAGCGGAATGCGGAAAAACAGGTACTGATGCAGCAACACCTGCCACAGGCTCTGCTTTTGTGCGGCCGCTTTATAGAGGTAACTGGCGCGCTGCTGCGGATCAAGGCCGGTGATCAGGTCATGGGCGCGCAAAAAGCTCAGCAGCTCCTCCACTTCGCTGATGCCCAGGGGCAAACCCGGTTCACGGTTGGCGGCTTGCAGGACTTTCTCTGGATCGCCCAGGGACCAGTGCCGCAGCAAACGAATGGCGGTGGCGCCGAGTTTGAAATAGCGCCCGCGCACCGGGTCGGCCAGGGTCCAGCGTGGCGAACCGTCCAGCGCCGCGCCGGCACTGGACAGTTGCAGGTCTTCGCGCAGTGTGGGCAGGTTCATCAGAGGCCGACGCTCTGGCGCAGGCCCGCCAACGGCCGACGCAGCAGGTACAGGGCCAGCGGCGCGCGGCCGCCATACAGCTTCGCCGTACCGCGCAGGCCGATACGCGGTGGCGCGCCATCGAATTGTGCATCGAGGCGATAGGCCAATTGCCCGCCCGGCGTGGGCTGCGCTTCATAGGCGGCACGTTGCAGGGTGGCGAGATGGCGTTGCAGTGGGTCACTGTCGAGGAACAGCGCTACCTGGGCATTGGGCGCCAAGGCAATGGCATCGCCCACCGCCAGCTCAATGCGCAATTCCGCCTGGGCAGGGTTGGCAATCTGTAGCAAGCGCTCGCCGGTCTGCACCGGTTTGCCGGTCCAGCGGTCAGCATCAGCGAATACAGCGATACCGTCGCGCTCGGCACGCACTTCGCTGCGTTTGAGCAGTTCACGCGCATAGTCGCGTTCGGCGCGTTTTTGCTCGACGCGGGCCGCCAGCAGGTCGATCTTCGAACTGGATTCGGCATCGGCAAAGGCGCGCTGGGAATTGGCCTTGAGCTCCGCTTCAGCGACACCCAGAGCACGCGCCGCCACATCGGCCTGCGCCGTCAGCGTGGTGCTTTCGAAGCGCAGCAACAGGTCGCCGGTTTTTACCGACTGATTGGGCTTGACCAAAAACTCGGCGATGACGCCATCCAGCGGCGCCGCCACCACTTGCCCGGCCTGCGGCACCACTTCGGCGGGCGCCAGCACCGATTGGCGCACCGGGATCAACAGCATCAGCAACAACGCCACCAGCACCGCTATTCCGCGTTTACGGGTCAGGCGCAGGCGCCACGGCTGGCGTGGCTGCAACGCGTGCCAGGCATGGCTGCAGGTGTCGCCAAAATGCGCCAGCAGCACTTGTTCGGCCGGGCTCCACGGGGTATCCCGCGCCAGCCACAGGCCGCCGAACACCCGGCCCTGGGGATCCATCAACGGCAGCCAGAACACGTGCCCGGCGGACAGGCTCTGCCAATCGGCTTGCACCGCGCCACTTAATTGCTCAGCCAGGACCACCCGCGCAGTCTGGCTCAACGCCAGTTTGTGCAACTGCGCCACCGCCTGCTCGACAAACGCCACGAACGGCGCATTCGAATCGACGCTGCTCACCGCCGTCACCGCCCTCACTTTGCCGGCGATCAACAGCGCGGTGTGGCGATAGCCGAACAGGGGCTGGCTGTCGTTGACCAGGCTGTAGGCCAGTTGCTCGATAGTACGCGCGGCACGGGTCTGGCGTTCAAGGTCGAGAAACTGCGCAAATACGCGCTCAGCGTGGCCCGGCATCGGTGCGTTCATTGCAATTGCGCAAAATGGGCCGTGCCACTCATGCCCGCCAGCAGCCCGCTGGCATTGGGTAAGGTGGCGACCAGCAGCAGCGTCTGGCTCCCCTCATCGATGCGCGCGCCGAGGCGTTTGACCGTGGCGGTGAACGCCTGGCCGGTTTCATCGGGGGTGAAATTGAACGTCTGGCCCGGCTTGAGTTTGCCCATCCAGCGCGACGGCACCAGCAGGTGAATTTCCAGGCTGTGGTTGTCGACGATTTCCAGCAACGGCGCCCCCGCCGAGACGCTTTCATAGCGTTGGACCTTGCGCTGCACCACTTGGCCGTCATACGGCGCCAGCACGCTGCAGCGCTTGACCTGCACTTGGTAAACCTGGGATTGGGCCTGGGTTTCAGTGAGCTTGGCTTCGGCGCGGGCCACTTCAAAACGCCCGACGGAGTTGAGCGCCGCCAGTTGTTTGTTGTGGGCCAGTTCTTCACTGGCACCCCGGCTGGCAGCCTGGGCGGCGTTCAATTGAGCCTGATAGGCCGAGCAATCGAAACGCGCCAGGGTGTCGCCCTTCTTGAACGACTCGCCTTCGCTGAAAGGCAGTTCAACAATGCGCCCCGACAATTCGCTGGCCAGCACCGCCTGGTCGCGAGCGCGCAGCACACCGCGGGCGTCACTGGAGGCGCTGGTCGACGCCGCAAGCGGGTGGTCCAACAACGGATCGTCCGCCATGACCATCGGCGCAACGCCCATCAGGCAGATAAAACTCAACGTCCCTCTTCGTAACCGCTCCATACGATCCTCCCTGACCATGATTGCAGTCTATGTCAGCATGGTTAAATTGCCACCGCCCCAATCGGATAAGTCAGTAATTTGTGTAGGGCTTCACCGATGCTTTTGTCGGATCACGCTATGATTGCCACCCCCAAGGATTCAGGATCAAGGACACGTCATGCGCATCGGTTTTCTGTCACCCCTGGCACTGGCTCTGCTGGCCGGTATTTCCCTACAGGCCCAGGCCAGCTCCGACGATTCGTGCTACCCCGACTGGCGGGTCTCGCGTGACAGCCTGGACCCGTGCAACAACCTGCCGTTCCTCAGCCCAGGCAATGACAGCCGGGCCAACCTGCGCTTGCTGCTGGCTGACAAAAAGGCCGCGCCGTTGGCGCCCAAGGCGCTGAGCGAAGATGACCTGTCCCAGGGTTTCGGCCCGGTGCCGTTTCCGGTGTATCGCCTGGCCGCTGCCTCCAGCGCAGAGACAGAACCCGACTCGGACGATTCGCCTACCGCCGAGCTCGACACCCTGCTGACTTCCCTGGGGGTCAAGCGCGAGGAGTACAAAACCGCCGGCGAAGCGTTCCTCAGTGGCGAGGGCAGCCGCTGCCGCAGCAACGACGATGACAGCGCCACGGCGTTTATCCGCCAAGTGGTCAAGGCCGACATACCGGCGACCGAGCGCGCGCTGCTGGCCAAAGCGCGACTGCAACTGCTCACCACCTGCACCTGGGATGGCCCGGTGATCGCCGAGCCGCAGCAGATCCAGTCCGCCAACGGCCAACTGTTTCGCACCTACCTGCAAGCCGCCGCTGATTTCTACAGCGGCCGCTTCGCCGAGGCCGCGCAAGGCTTTGCTGGCGTCGGCAATGCCCAATCGCCGTGGTTGAAGGAAGCGGCGCTGTACATGACCGCCCGCACAGCGCTCAACCAGGCCCAGGCCGACACCTATGACGAAGACGGCGTGCCGCACCTGGACCGTGTGGATAAGCCCGCACTGGCCACGGCCGAGCAGGGCTTCAACGCCTACCTGAAGACTTATCCACAGGGCGAATACGCGGCCTCGGCCCACGGGCTGCTGCGCCGGGTGTACTGGCTGGCCGACGACAACACCAAGCTCGCCGACGCGTTCGCCTGGGCACTGACGGCCACCGACGAGCAGCGCAATGTGTCTGAGGATGAGCTGGTAGAAGAAGCCGACCTCAAGCTGTTGATGGTCAACAGCGATACCGTCAAGACCCCGATGATCCAGCTCGTCAGCGACCTGATGGTGATGCGCGGCGGCAACCAGCCGGCCCTCAGCCGCGCAGACCTCGAGAAGCAAAAGGCCGCGTTCGCCAGCGAGCCAGCGCTCTATGAGTACTTGCTGGCAGTGTGCGCGCTGTACATCGAGCATCAACCGGACGCCGCCTTGAAGCAGTTGCCGCAGAGCGTGCCGTCGAACCTGAACTACTTCGCTTTCAGCCAGCAGACCCTGCGCGCCCTGGCCCTGGAAGCCAAGCAAGACTGGAAAGGCGCCGAGGCCTTGTGGCTGCAACTGTTGCCACTGGCAAAACTGCCGCTGCAACGCGACCAGCTGGAGTTGGCACTGGCCATGAACTACGAGCGCAGCGGCCAGTTGGCCAAGGTGTTCGCCAGCGATTCGCCGATCAGTGCCAGGCAGGTGCGCTACATCCTGCTGCGCAACGTCGCCGGGCCTGAACTGCTGCGCCAGCAGATCGCCCAGGCGAGCGATCCGCTGGAACGCCAGACCGCGCAATTCGTGCTGCTCTACAAAGACCTGCTGCACGGCCAGTTCGCCACGTTCGCCGAGGACCTCAAGCAGCTGCCGGCCCAGGCCCCCGAGGACAAGCTGGGCACCAGCCTGGGTTATGTCTACAGCGCCAGCCAGACGCTTAAGCTGTTCCAGTGGAACGGCGACAAGGCCGAATCCGGCTACGCCTGCCCGAGCATCGCGCAAACCGCAGCGACCTTGCAGACCGAGGCGAAGAACCCCCAGGCCCTGAACTGCTTCGGCGAATTCATCCTGCGCAACGGCCTGGACGGCATGCCTCTGGAGCAGGCCCGCGCGGCCGGCAGCCTGGGCAGCACCGCCTCAGACTTCAAGGGTGAAACCTTCTCGCGGCTCAACGGTTACAAGCAGGTCATCGGCAACGCCAAGGCGCCCAAAAACGACAAGGCCTACGCGCTGTTCCGCGCCATCAACTGCTACGCGCCGGCCGGCTACAACAGTTGCGGCGGCCAGGACGTCGAACCCGCCGTGCGCAAAGCCTGGTTCCGCCAGCTGAAAAGTGGTTTCGCCGACACCCAGTGGGGCAAATCGCTGCAGTACTACTGGTGAAACGCCTGTGGCTGGGCCTGCTGTTGCTGGCAAGCCCGGCATTCGGCGCCGTCGATGCCCGTGACTATGACGCCTTCTGGCTGTGGAGCGGCGTCACGCCACAGCCGGTACTCAAGCAGGCCAAGACCCTGTACATCCTCCAGGGCCAGATCAACTCCACCCGCCGCGCGCCCCAGCGCGGTGTGCAACTGATCGCCCAAGGCATCAGCGTACCGCGCCTCACCCGCGGCGAAGTCTGGGTGGTCTACCGCGCCCACACCCTGCACTGGCCCGAACAGATCTACACCCAGCTGCTCGGCCAGGTACAACGTTGGCGCGACGCAGGCAACCCCGTGGTCGGCATCCAGATCGACTTCGACGCCCGCACCCAATACCTGCACGAATACGCCGACTTCCTGCGCGACCTGCGCCAACGCCTGCCCTTTGAGCTGCGCCTGAGCATCACCGGCCTGATGGACTGGAGCAGCAACGCCGACCCCGCCGCCATCGCCCAGCTCAAGGGCGTGGTGGACGAAGTGGTGGTGCAGACGTACCAGGGACGCCAGAGCATCCCGGATTACGCGGCGTATTTGCCACGGATGAACCGGATGGGGCTGCCGTTCAAGATCGGCTTGATACAGGGTGGGGAGTGGGAGGCGCCTGGGTATTTGCAGGGGAGTGAGTGGTTTCGGGGGTATGTGGTGTTTTTGCAAAACCGTTGACATGAGTGTCAACCCTGTGCAAGAAAGTGTCCTCTGTCCGCGGACAGAGGACACTCGCTTTTGGAGCCCCATGAAAAGTCAAGACATCGTCATCCTGTTCAAACTGATCAGCCTGGAACTACAGGCCAAAGGGGAGCGCGTAAAAAAACGAGTGTTCTCTGTGGAAAAAGAGAGCGCGAGCCTCGGGTTTCAAAATCTTCCGGATTACATTCAAAACTTCGAAACTGTTCAACTTTCGTCAATTGATGACTGGCGGGGCTGGGATGGAATAGACGAAGACTTTGAAGGACACAGCTCACAAACCTATTCTGTGAGATCGCTGTCCTCAGCGTTGGGCCTAAGCAAAACAGAGGTTTCCTCATCCCTGAATCGTTGCAGGGAAATTGGCTTGATCTATACGAGCCACACCGACGGAATTCCTCTGGTAAGAAGCAAGGCACTGCTTGATTTAGTCACGTACAGCATTCGCTATATTTTCCCGGTTAAACCAGGCCCTATCGTTCGCGGTATTCCGACAGCCTTCGCCGCGCCAGTCCTGGCGGGAAAAGTAATGAGCGGCGGCGACCTCATTCCCGTCTGGCCGGACGCATATGGAAAGAGCAAAGGCCAAGAAATAACGCCTTTGTATAAGACCGTCCCCGGCGCAGTGAAAAAAGATGAGCTGCTTTATCATTTCCTGGCACTCGTCGATGCCATCCGCATTGGCGGGCCGCGCGAAGCCAAGGTGGCCGATGCCATGCTGCGGGAGTGGATCTTGTGACGTCCAACAGAACCATGATGCTGCAAATGCTTGAAGAGGTCGCTGAGGCGTTGGGTGATGAGCTGCGTGAACAAGTCGCTTTTGTCGGCGGATGCACCACTGTTTTACTCATCACCGACGAATACACCCTTGAATCAATTCGCGGCACGGATGACGTGGACCTGGTCATTCATCTGACAGGCACGCCTGACTGGTATCGGTTGGAAGAAAACCTGAAACCCAGAGGCTTCAAAAATACCGGCCAGGACTCCGTCACCTGTCGTTTACGACTCGGCGGTTTGAAAGTGGATTTCATGCCGACCGATGCAAAAGTATTGGGGTTTTCAAATACGTGGTTTGTCGGCGGGCTAGAAAACTCCATCGACTACACACTCCCCAAAGGAACACGTATCAAGATATTTGCGGCACCATGGTTTCTCGCCGCAAAACTTCAGGCGTATCAGGGCCGAGGTCATGACGACGTACTGATGTCCAATGACATCGAAGACATCATCGCTTTGCTGGACGGCAGGGAAGAACTTATCGAAGAAGTGAAGCGAGCGCCTTTTGAGCTCCGACATTTCGTGAGCAATCAATTCACCGCATTGATAAGACTGTCAGCGTTTCAGGACGTCATCCAAAGCAGCGCTCAGGACGCTGATCGGGAAACGTTGATTTACGAGCGCCTGAAGACGCTCGTGGGATTGGGAGTGACCGCTTGATCCTACAGTTGAGCCTCAGTCAGCAAGGAACTGAAAGAACCGAAAACCGCGATGTCATCGGTTCGGCTCAAAGCACAGGAGCGTATCTCCACGTGATCGCTGATGGCACTTCCAAGCCAGCCAGTGGCGAATTGGCGCGAGCCTTGACTCATTATCTGCTTGAGTCGTTTTCTCGCGCAGAACCGACAGTTACATCATGCCCAGACAAAGCGACTGAATGGGTACTCCACGCACTGGGAGAGGCGCACTCAAACCTTTGCCCAGGTTTTCCATTGGCCTCCACCAGCTACCTTGTGTTGCTGGTGATGGGTCAAACGGCCATTACGATCCACGCTGGTGACTGTTGCCTTGGCTATCTGGGAAAAGATCAGCGCATGATTTGGCTAACTTCACCCCATTGCGGCCCCAACTGGAAAGGAGACCTGAGCCACGCAGTCATCGCCGAAAGCTCCTCCCGCAAAACACTGCTCAACTGCATGAGTTATCGCAGGCCCCATGAGCCAGCGGTTAACTTCGTGGAAACGGTTAGGGGGACGACTTGGATTCTGGCAACAGATGGATTTTGGGCCGAACTGTCAGCCGCAGACCAGCTCAAAGCCATTGCAGGGCAAACCCTGGACGGTTGCTCAACAGAAGACGATGTCACCTTCATGCTTTTGCAGTCTTAGAAGAAACAGGTACGCAAGGCAAGAAGGCGCAGAGGATCAGCCCTGGGGCTAGGCTTCGCGGATTTTCGATACCGACATCAGAAAAGCTCACAGGAAATAATCGGCCTGAAAGCTTAACGATCATGGCTTACCAAAGATGATTGCAGCAAAAATCAAGAACAGTCCTACATCGGATAGTCCAATTTTCAGCGCTGAGCCTGCACCAGCGGATACACCGACTCCCAGCCCCCACCCAGCGCTTTATACAACCCCACCATCGCCAACGACACCCCGGTAGAACTCTCCACCCACTGCTCCTGCGTGGCCAGCAGCGCACTTTGCACCGTGAGTACGTTGACGAAATCCACCACGCCCTCGACGTACTGATGCTGCGCGGTGGTCAGGGCGATCTGGTTCTGGCGCACGGCTTCGGCCAGGCTGTCGCGGCGTAATTGGCTGGCGTTGTAGCGGGTCAGTTGATCGTCGATCTCATGCCAGGCGCGCAGCACGGTTTGCTGATAAGCCAGCGCCGCTTCCTGTTGCTGGGCTTCGCGCAGGTTCAACATGCCTTGCAGGCGCCCGCCGTTGAACAGAGGCAGGCTCAATTGCGGGCCGAAGGCAAACGCACGGGAGCCCCAGGAGCCGAAATCCGACAGTTGCATGGCCTGGGAGCCGAGGCTGCCGGACAAGGTGATGCGCGGGTAAAAGTCGCCCTTGGCCACACCGATGCTGGCGGTCGCGGCGTGCAGGCGGGCCTCGGCCTGGCGGATGTCCGGGCGGCGCTCGGCGAGTTCCGAGGGCAGGCCGATGGCGACCTGGCGTTGGGTCTGCGGCACCGCAGCATCCTTGGACAATTGTGCATGCAGGGCTTGCGGCGGCTCACCCATCAACAGGCTGAGGGCGTTGATCAACTGGTCCTGGTGCTGTTGCAAATCCGGCAGGCGCGCTTCGATGGCCGCGACCTGGGCGGCGGCTTCGGCCACGTCCAGGTCGGTGGCCACGCCGTCGGCCAGGCGCAGTTGCGAGAGCTTGAGGCTGTGGCGAGCGACGTCGAGGTTTTGCTCGGTGACAGCACGGGTATTTTGCACGCCGCGCAGTTGGATGTAGTCCTGGGCGGTCTCGGCCAGCACCGACAGCAAGACGGCGCGACGGTCGTTTTCGGCGACTTGTAGGGTGGCGTCGGCGGCTTCGGTTTCGCGTTTGACCCGCCCCCAGAAATCCAGCTCCCAGGAGGCGGAGAAGCCTGCGTCCCATTGGTTGAACGCCGAACGGCCGTTCTCGCCGGAGGGGTCGTTCAAACCTTCGCCGCTATTGCGTTTGCGCTGGTAAGCCCCTGTTGCATCGACACGGGGGTAACGCTCGGCGGTCGTCACCTGGCGCACGGCGCGACTTTGTTGCAAGCGACTGCTGGCCAGTTTCAGGTCGAGGTTATCGGTGAGGGCACGACGCGTCAGGGCCGAGAGTTGCTCGTCGTGGAACACGTCCCACCAGCGCTCCTCCAGCGGGCCGGTGACTGCGCGGCTGGCGGCCTGACGACCTTGGGGCTCATTCCATTGCGTGACGTGAGGGCCCTGGGGCCGTTGGAAATCCGGGCCGACGGTGCAGGCGCCCAGGCTGAGCAGGCTTAAGGTGAGCCAGGCAAACGATCTCATTGCTGGGCCACCTCACGCGGCTGCGTGACCGGCTGGGTGTCGACGCTGGCTTCCACCGACATGCCGACCCGCAGGCGCTCGGTCAGCGGCTGATTCGGTTCGAGGACGATCTTCACCGGGATGCGCTGCACCACCTTGGTGAAGTTACCGGTGGCGTTATCCGGTTTGACCGAGGCGAACGTCACCCCGGTCGCAGGCGCCAGGCTTTCCAGGTGGCCGTTGAGCAACTCGCCGTCGAGGCTGTCGACACGTACCTGCACGGCTTGGCCAGCGTGCATATGGTAAAGCTGGGTTTCCTGGAAGTTGGCCACCACGTAGGCCTCGGCCAACGGCACCACCGCGAGGATCTTGCTGCCCGGCGTCACATAGGCGCCCACCCGCACCGCGCGCTCGCCGACCATGCCATCCACCGGCGCGACGATGCGCGTGTAGGACAGCTGATAGCTGGCCATTTCCAACGCGGCCTGGGCGCGCTTGAGCCCCCCCTCGGCGGCGTCGCGCTGGGCCGTGAGGATTTCCACCTGCTTGCGTTCGGCCGCCAGCACCGCCGTGGCACTGGCCAGGCGTGCGTTGGCCTGGTCAATACGGGTCTTGGCTTGCTGGGCGTTCTGCACAGTACCCGCGCCCACGCCGGCGAGGTGGTTGTAGCGGTTCAGTTCGTGTTCGGCGAAGGCCACTTCGGCACGGTCTGCCGCCACGGTGGCCTGGGCCTGGGCGATCACCGAGCTTTGACGTTCCAGGGTCGCACTGGCGTTTTTCAGCTGGGCCTGGGCGACCAAAGTGTCGGCATCGGCGGCCTGGGCGGCGGCGCGAAAATCACGGTCGTCGATCAGCGCCAGCAACTGGCCGGCCTTGACGCGCTGGTTGTCTTCCACCAGCACCTCCTTGATAAAGCCGGCCACGCGCGGCGCCACCAGGGTGAAGTCGGCGGCAACGAAGGCGTCGTTGGTGGCCTGGCGCTTGTTGCCCAGTAGCCCCGGCGCGACCAGGTACACCAACACGCCGACGGCGAATACGGCGATGACAGAGACGGCTATTTTGTCTTTGCGTTTCATGAGAAGTCCTTGTGGCTAGGTCGGTGCGCGAGGCGGAAAAATCCGCGTGGGCATCCAGAAAATCAGCAGGATCAACGCCGCCGCAACAGCGGCCATGACGTAATAGAGATCCGAAGACGTGAGCACTACGGCCTGCTCGTGCAGGCGGTGGGCAAGCCCCGACGCGTCGCCATCGGCCAGGGGCGAGTTGCCCAGGCGGTCCACCAGCATGGTCGAGTGAAAGTGCAGGCGCTGGGTGGTCAGTGCATCCAGCACGCCGGTGGCAATCACGGCGGCCAGGCCTTTGACGGTGTTGAACCAGGCCGAGGCAAACGGCCCATCCGCCGGTTGGATGCTGCCGGTGGAGAGCATCAGCAACGGCAACACCGCCATGGGCTGCCCGAAGATTTGCAGCAGGTACAGGCCGTAGAAGTCGTCGCGAATCCACGCCGAGGTCAAGTGCGTGCTGCCCAGGCAGGACAGCACCAACATGCCCAGCCCGATGCCCAGCACCCAGCGGCAATCGACCCAACGCAGGTTGCACAACGCTGCCACCAGCGGCAGCGCAATCAATTGCGGCAGTGCCATCAGCAGCATCAGCGGCGCGGTTTGCAGGGGCCGATAACCCTGGACCTGGGCGAGGAAACTCGACGGGATGATGATCACCGAGGTCAGCACCATCAACACCCCGGCCAGCACGATCAGGGCAAACGACAGGTTGCGCAGGCCAAGCATCTGCAATTTGAAGAACGGTATTGGCTGCGACCATTCATTGAGCAGGAACAGCACCAGCAACACCGTGCCGCCACACAGCAGGAAGGTGATCAGGCCCGACTCGAACCAGTCCAGGCGATTGCCCTGCAACAGGCCGATCACCAGCATGCAGATCGCCGGGAACCCCAGCAGCAGGCCGCGCCAGTTGAACTGCTTGAGGCGCTCCAGGCGCAGCGGGTCTTGTGGCAGGCCGTAGGCCACGGCGGCCATCGCCAGCAGGCACGGCCCGACGATCTGCCAGAACGCCCACTGCCAGCCGACATACTCGGTCCACAGCGCCGCCAACGGCGTGCCCAGGCTCGGGCCGAACGTGGCGGTGAGCGCGTAACCGGCCAAGCCATACAGCTTGACGTTGGCCGGCAGGAAGCGCAGCGCCACGGTCATCAGCATCGGCGGCAACGCCCCACCCGCCAGGCCTTGGACGGTGCGCAGCAGCAGCAGGCTTTGGTAGTTCGGCGCGAAGGGGCACAGGATGCCCAGCACAGTGAACAGAGCGATCGCGCACAGGGTGAAACGGCGCAGGGAAAACGTCACCGAACACCAAGGCGCGAAGGCCATGGCCGACACGGAAGTGGCGGTGTAGGCGGCGACCAGCCAGGTGCCTTCATCAAAACCGATGTACAGCGCACCGCGAATATCCGCGAGGGCCACCTTGGTGACCATCTCGTTGAGACCGGACACCAGCACCGCCAGCAACACGCCGACCAGGCCGATGATGATGCGCGGGCCAAATACAGGCGGGGTGATGGCCGTGGGTTTGGCTGCGGCCGCAAGGGAGGGGGCAGCGAGGGAAGTCATGTACAGGTAACTCGGGATTAGAAATACCCGAGCAGTTTAATCAGGCACATCCATGACAAAAAGTTACATGTTGGCAGGGTATAAGTGCACCAGGCGCAATCCTTAATTCACCACAGAACCCTTGTGGGAGGGGGCTTGCCCCCGATTGCTGTGCCAGATACAGATTTTCTATCTGATCCACCGCAATCGGGGGCAAGCCCCCTCCCACATTTGACTGTGCATGACGTACAAATCAGGTCGGCTGCGCTTCCAACCAAGTGGCGTGGCAACTTTCGCGCATCGTCTCGCGCAGCCATTTGTGGGCCGGGTCTTTGTCGAAGCGCGGATGCCAGGATTGAGCCAGGACCAGGGTCGGCAACGAAATCGGCAAGGCGAATGCACGCAGCGGCAATTTCAAGCGATTGGCGCTGTAGAGCGCTTCCTTGGGCACCGGCAGGATCAGGTCGGAGTCGGGCAGCATGAACATCGCACCATGAAAGCCTGGGGCGATCATCGCCACGCGGCGCTCCAGGCCCTGGGCATTCAGGGCGGTGTCGATCGGCCCGCGAGCGATGCCGCGCCGGGAAATGCTGATATGGGAATAACTGGCGAAACGCGCAGCGGTGATGTCTTCATCGAACAACGGGTGGTCTTCCCGCGCCAGGCCGACGAAGGTGGTGGAGAACAGGTTCTGCACCTTGACCTCGGGACTGGAGGGCATGGTATTGCTCACCCGCAGGTCCAGGCGCCCTTCGCGCAGCGCTTCGTCGTCGGTGTCGCCTTCCGGCACGAAGCACAGCTCGCACAGGGGGGCCATGCGCTCCATGGTGTCGAACAGGCGTCCGCCGTATACGCCGATGAAGAAGTCATTGGCACGCACGCTGAAACGGCGGCGCAGGGTGCTCAAGTCCACTTGGTCCGCCGAACGAAACAACAGCGCCGCCTGCTCCACCACATTGCGCACTTGGCCTTGCAGTTCCAGCGCCTTGGGCGTCGGCACCAGGCCGCGCCCGGCACGCACCAGGATCGGATCACCCACTGCCTCGCGAATGCGCGTGAGCGTGCGACTCATGGCCGCCGGGCTGAGGTTCATCCGCCGAGCGGCGCCCACCACGCTGCCCTCGTCGAGCAAAGCGTCGAGGGCGACCAGCAGGTTCATGTCTGGTAGTTGCATGCCAAGCACTCGTGGTCAGTCGGGAGTGAACTGGCCGCAATCGTAGCAGCATGGGCGTATCAGCGCTGCATGCCCCAGCGTTTCACGGTGAGCCGCTCGAAGGTGTCGAACACCAGGTTTTCCACTAACAACCCGATCAGGATCACCACCGCCAACCCGGCAAATACCTTGTCGGTGTACAGCTCATTGCGGTTCTGGAAGATGTACCAGCCCAGCCCCCCCTTGCCGCTTGTTGCACCAAACACCAACTCGGCAGCGATCAACGTGCGCCAGGCGAATGCCCAGCCGATCTTGAGGCCGGCGAGAATCGACGGCAGCGCTGCCGGGATCAGGATGAACAGCACAAAGCGCATGCCCTTGAGGCCATAGTTGCGGCCGGCCATGCGCAGGGTTTCGGAAACGCCGAGGAACCCCGAATAGGTGTTGAGCGCCAGAGCCCACAACACCGAATGCACCAGCACGAAGATCAGGCTGTTCTGGCCCAGGCCGAACCACAGCAGCGCCAGCGGTAACAGGGCAATGGCCGGCAAGGGGTTGAACATTGAGGTCAGGGTGCTCAGCAGGTCGCGCCCCAATTGCGTCGACACCGCGAGAGTGGTCAAGGCAAACGCCAGCACGATGCCGATCAGGTAGCCCTTGATCAGTACCACCAGCGAGATGCTCACCTTGCTCAGCAGTTCGCCACTGAGCAGGCCGTCATAGAGCGCGTGAAAGGTCTGCAGGAAACTCGGCAGCAACAGGTCGTTGTTCTGGTAGCGCGCGACGGCTTCCCACAGGATCGCGAGCACGATCAGGATCAGGCCCTTGCGCAGCCAGCCTTGTTGCCACAGGCGTTGGCGCAGGGGCAGTTCGCGTTCCACGGGGACGCTGAGCAGCGGCTCAAGGGTAATTTCGTATTCCTGGCGCATTGGGCTGCCCTCTTAGTAAGCGATGCGGATGTCGGCGAAACCCAACTCACGTTCGGCCTCGGGCGCTTCATCGAACAGCAGGCGATGAATGCGCCGCGCCGACGCCTGGAATTCCACGCCGCCGAGGCTGTGCAGGTTGTATTGATGGCTATGGATTTCCGCGCGCACGCGCCCGGGATGGGGGGACAGCAATAGGATGCGATTGCCCACCACCAGGGCTTCTTCGATGGAGTGGGTGACGAACAGCAGGGTGAAACGCACCTCCTCCCACAGCAGCAACAATTCTTCCTGCATCTTGCGCCGGGTCAGGGCGTCGAGGGCGGCGAAGGGTTCGTCCATCAGCAGGATCTTCGGCTGCATGGCCAGAGCGCGAGCGATGGCCACGCGGGCTTTCATACCGCCGGAAAGCGTATGCGGGTAAGCGTCGGCAAAGGCGCTGAGGCCGACTTTGTCGAGGTAGTGCAACGCCCGCTCTTCGGCTTCGCGACGCGGTAGCGTTTTCGACGCCAGCAGCGGAAACATCACGTTCTGCTTGACGGTTTTCCACGGCGGCAACTGGTCGAACTCCTGGAACACCACGATGCGGTCAGGGCCCGGCTGTTCGACCTTTTGCCCCAGCAGGCGAATTTCACCTTCGCAGGGTTTGATAAACCCCGCGATGGACTTGAGCAAGGTAGATTTGCCGCAGCCCGACGGGCCGAGCAACACGTAGCGGTCGGCCGGGTCGATCTCGAAACTGACCTGGTGCGTGGCCCGCACCACGCGCTCGGGAGTACGGTATTCCAGGCTGACGTTGTCCACCGCGAGCAACGGAGCGGTGGTATGCAGGTTGCTGGCCGTGTGGCCTTGCAAGAGCGCGTTCATCTCAACTTCCTTGCAGGGGCTTGGCGTCCTGGAAGAAGTAGTCCTTCCACGATTCCGGCTTGTTCTTGATGGCGCCGACGCGGTAGAGGAATTCCGCCAGCGGGTAGGTATTTTTCGGTGTAACGCTGAACTCGAACTGCGGGTTGTCGATGATTTTCAGCAGTTCGGTACGGTCGATCTTGGCCTTAGTCACGCGGATGTAGGTGTCGGCAGCGGCACCTTTGTCGTTCTGGGCAAACTGCGCGGCTTCGGTCAACGCCTCGACAAACGCCTTGTAGGTCTTGGGGTTGTCGTTGCGGAATTTTTCGGTGGCGAACAGCACGGTCGGCGAATTCGGCCCCAGCAGGTCATAGGTGTTCAACACCACATGCACGTTGGGGTTGGCCAGCGCCTGGTCCTGGAACGGCGGGTTAGAGAAGTGCCCGGTCAACTCGGTACCGCCGGCAATCAACGCAGCGGTGGCGTCAGGGTGCGGGACGGCAACGGTGTACTTGTCGAGGCGATTGAATTCCTTGTCGCCCCACTGCTTGGCGGCGGCGTATTGCAGGAAACGCGACTGTACCGAAACACCCACGGCCGGCACGGCGATGCGATCTTTGTCGGTGAAGTCGGCGATAGTCTTGACCTTGGGGTTGTTGCTCACCAGGTAGTACGGGAAGTTGCCCAGGGACGCCACGGCCTTGACGTTCTGTTTGCCGTGGGTACGGTCCCAGATGGTCAGCAGTGGGCCAACGCCAGCACCGGCGATATCGATAGAGCCAGAGAGCAGCGCGTCGTTGACCGCCGCGCCGCCGGACAGCTGGGTCCAATCGACCTTGATGTCGAGGCCTTCCTGCTTGCCGTATTTTTCGATCAGGTTCTGGTCGCGCACCACGTTAAGCAGCAGGTAGACGATACCGAACTGTTCGGCAATGCGGATCTCGCCTTCGGCCTGGGCAGCCGTCGGAGCAACCAGGCTGCCCGCCAACAGACTGACACCAAGGCCGACGGTCGCCGCCAGCCGTGCAAATGGAATGTTCCTGGACATGGTCATGCTCCGAATCAGAAAGGCGCGTCGCCCTGGATGGTGGTGCGGTACAGCTTGCGGCGTAGATGGCTGGGGCAGCCGGCGGCCAGGTGGATCAACGAACGGTTGTCCCAGAACACCAGGTCGTGGGGCTGCCATTGGTGGCGGTAGATATTTTCCGGCAGCACGCTATGGGCGTAGAGCTGGGCCAGCAAATCGCGGCTTTCGTCCTCCGGCAAACCGACGATGTGCGTGGTGAAGCCTTCACTGACGAACAGGGCCTTGCGGCCGTTTTCCGGGTGGGTGCGTACGATCGGGTGCACCACTTGCGCGACCTGGGCGAGCTGCTCAGGTGTCAGCGTCGGCCGCCAGTTACCTTCGAACTTGGTCTCGCTGTAGCGCGCGGTGTAGGAATGCGCAGCACTGCGGCCTTCGACAGCTGCACGCAAGTGCCCAGGCAGTTGGTCCCAGGCTTTGTGCATGTCGGCAAACAGGGTGTCACCGCCTTCGGCAGGCAGCTCCTGGGCGTGCAGCATCGAGCCGAGGCTGGGCAGCTCCTTATAGGACAGGTCCGAATGCCAGAATTTACCCGCGTCGCCCAGGCCGATGGATTGGCCGTTTTCGATGATGTTGGAGACGATCAGGATTTCCGGATGGTTGGCCAGCAGGAACTGTTTGAGCACGTGAATCTGCAACACGCCGAAGCGGCGACTGAAGTCGATCTGCTGTTGGGGGGTGATACGTTGGTCGCGGAACACGACGACATGGTGCTCCAGGTGCGCGCGGTGGATGCGGGCGAAGTCCTGGTCGTTGACCGGACGCGACAGGTCCAGGCCGACGATCTCGGCGCCTACGCTGCCGGGTAATGGGCGGACCTCGAAATGCTGGGTAGTAGGGGTCACTGTTGGAACAGTAGAGGCGGCGGACATGAGTTCACTCCCGGTCGGACAGGAGAGTGACTTTATAGATATAAGAACGACATTTTAAATACCATTAGTGAATATCGATAGACAGGAATGTACCGTCGAAAACCCGCCGGCAGCGAAGGCCAACGAATAGACCAGAGCAACGCAGCATCCCGTCCGCGCCCTCTGTAAGATGCCGCAAAAATACACTGTGAGTGCCGTGATCAGCGTGTTTAGCCGCTTACAAGCCGAAAACCTTGCCCGTTTGACAAGCCTGTAGGCAGGCTCTAGTGTGCATTGGATCCAATTAGCCATCCCTCTTCTAAGAAGGAGCAAAGCGTAGCCGTGACGCAGAAGCCGAACCCTTTGAGCAGCATTAAGGTCAGCGGGCCTATTCCCGCTCATCTTGCTCGTTCAGTCATTGAAGAAACCTTGCGCAATGCCATCCTTGATGGTCGATTGCCATGCGGTACCGCCATGCGCCAGCAAGAGCTGGCCAGCCTGTTCGGGGTCAGCCGCATGCCCGTGCGCGAGGCATTGCGTCAGTTGGAGGCACAGTCGCTGTTGCATGTGGTGACGCACAAAGGCGCGGTGGTGGCGCCGTTGATCGAAGACAATTCAGCTGAAACCTACGCCCTGCGCATGCTGCTGGAATCCGAGGCGCTGCGCTTGTCGATCCCCCTGCTCACCGACGCCGACATTGCCGAGGCCGAGGCCTGCATCAATGCCTTGGAGCGTGAGAAGGACTACACCAAGATTGGGCGCCTCAACCGCCTGTTCCACATGGCCCTGTACGGCAAGGCACCGAATCAACGGCTACTCAAGTTGGTCGAGCATGGCTTGAATGAAGAGGAACGCTTCCTGCGCTTCAACCTCGAGGCGATGGGGCTGGGCGAGACCTCCCAGGAAGATCACCGCGAACTGCTGAAGCTGGTGGCACAGAAGAAGATCGACGAAAGCATCCTGACACTGCGTAATCACTTGATGCGCGGGATGGAGGTAATCGCCACCTACCTCAAGGGCCTTGAAGCGCCCCACTCGTAAGGTTTTCCAGCACCTCGCCTGCCCCCTATGCACTGCGGGGCTCGCTTCCCATCGGGGAGCGTCCCGCGCCGGCACTTCTTAGCCGGAACAACACGCGCCTATTAACGCTGGGACATGAAACTTCCCACCCTTGATAAAACAACTTACCCACAATAAATACCGCCCCCAGATAAGCAACTAATACACTTATAAGCTTATCCAGGCACTCAATCGGCTTATTGTCTTTCGCCAATAAAAAACCACTTCATCCGGCCACGTAACTCCGCGCCTGCAGGCGGGGCTTGGCCAAACGCTACCTATCTACTTCCAAGCCGTAAACGCCCCCCTGTGTTCAGAGCAGTCGCAACAACTTATAGGCATCAACCATGCATCACACGTTACTTGAGCAAAAAAAACTGCAGTTATGCAGCCATCCGTTATTTGAAGAAATAACTTCACTCAACAAGTTACAACTTTTTATGAAAAGCCATGTGTTTGCGGTATGGGACTTCATGACGCTCACCAAACGCCTTCAACAAGACTTGACCTGTACGCAGTTGCCCTGGCTTCCCCCCATCGACCCGCAAGCCGCCCGCCTGATCAATGAGATTGTGCTGGGCGAGGAATCGGACGAGCGCCTGGGACAAGGTCATTGCAGCCACTTCGAGTTATACCGCGACGCCATGGTCGAAGTGGACGCCAGCACCGCCGCCATTGACACCTTCATTACGCTGCAACGCCAGGGCATGAAGGCCAATACCGCGTTGCAACACATCGACGTGCTACCTGGCGTAGCCCGTTTCGTCGAGAGTACGCTGTACATTGCCTTGAACGCACCGACCCATTGTGTGGCAGCCGCCTTCCTGCATGGCCGCGAAAGCGTCATCCCGTTCATGTTCGAACGCCTGCTGCGGGGTAGCGAGGTCATCCATCGCCGAGCGCCCACCCTGGGCTATTACCTCCACCGTCACATTGAGCTGGATACCCAAGGCCATGAGCCAGGGGCGCAACAGTTGCTTCAACGCCTGGTCGGCGCAGACCCACGCCGCCAGGCGCAGGCCGCTGAAACCGCGCTCCGGGCCGTGGAAAACCGCATGACCCTCTGGGACGACGTGCTGGCCTCGTTGCAAACGGTGCGCCCATGAACATCGCCAACTACCGCTCCATCGCCGAAGACTGGGAGCGTCGAGCAACCATTCGCACACGCCCTCGCCGCCAAATGGAAAACGACGACAAGCTGATCTATCCGCTGTGCCGCCAGCCATTGGCGCTCTGTGCGACCTTTCTCGAACATTGCCCGCAATGGCGCGACTTTGTGCTGGTGCAAAGCTTCTACAAATTCATCAACGATGTGGTGATTTTCGAAACCGAGATCGTCGACAAGACCGCTCGCCGCATTGCCAAGAACCGCTTCGCCCTGCCCTTCCCCCTCGTGTGCCGCTACGACGCGATGACTGTCGTGGTCGATGAGGATTACCACGCCCTGGTGGCATTGGATTTCCTCCAACAGACCGTGGCGATGACCGGCATACAACCGCTCGATCTGCCACGGGAAATCGAGCTGAGCTGTGCCTTGCCAGCGGCGCTGGCACAGGCCCCGGCGCACCTGCACGACGCCGTGGAACTGATCGGCGTGGCCATCGCCGAAAATACCGTCACCCAGGACGTCGCCGCGTTTTCCAACGACGAGAGCGTCAAGTCATCTGTCCGCGGACTGATGGCCGACCACCTGTTTGACGAAGGGCGCCACGCACAGTTCTGGACACGCTTGGTGCGCCTCTATTGGGAGGCGGCCACCGTGGATGATCGCGACGGTATTGCCCGAGCCCTGCCGACGTTCCTGGCGCACTACCTGACCCATGACCTGCAGAAAGCCTTCGACCTTCAACTGATTGACCATCTGGACGTCAGCGCCAGTACTCGCGGTGCATTGAGGGCCGAGATAGAAGCACTGGACTTTCCCATCACCCGCCAACATCCGCTGATCGCCAACATCATGGGGTTCCTGCACCACAGTGGGCTGCTGCAGACACCGAGCATCGCCCAGGCGCTGGACGATTATCTGTTGCTGGCCGGGAGAGCGGCATGAGGCGCCTGACGATTGGCTGGGGCGGTGTCAGTACCGCATTGGGTACGGTGAGGCAGGTGCTGGAGCAATACGGACATCGGTCTGGCGATGAAATGACTGACCTGGTGATCGAAGACGGCAGCCAGCCCTTGCCTCTCCATTTGCACGAAACCCCACGCATCAGCTTGCGCCTGGGCATAGGCCCTGTGGGCGACAACGGTTTGCCCGCGCTGCAGTTACGCGGCTATGAGAACAACCGGCGCCTGATCGCTGCGATTGATCTTGCTGAAGAACCCAGCGGAAACGGTCAACGATTGCGCAGGCAGGCCACGAACGCGCTGTTGGAATGGGTGGCCTTGCACGTCAGCAGCCTCGCGCGCGACCCTGGGCATCTTGCGAGCGAAGCCTGCGCCAACACGTGGCCCGAGCAAGGCTTGCAAGCGCTGGAGACGCTGGCGTACCTGCATCGGTTTAATCGCACAGCGGCGCCAGCCCTGTTGCAGGCCGCCCAAGTGCCGATGATCGAGCGGTTGCGGGCCAGCCTTCTCGCCTTTGCCGAGCGGCCCGCCCTGAACATTGCGGGCAACGTGGTGACTTACCGGCAGTTACAGGTTCGAGCGTCAGCCATCCAGCAACAGCTTGGCCCACTGCTGGAGAGCCGTGCGGCGCCAGCGGTAGTTGGCGTTTGCCTGGAAAAATCCACCGCGCTGTATGCCAGTATTCTTGCCGTGCTGGGCTGTGGCGCGGTGTACCTGCCGCTCACATCGGACCATCCACCGCAACGCCAGCAAGCCATGCTGGAAAGTGCTGGCGCCCAGGTATTACTGGACGACGGCCAGCATCCGCTGCGGGAGCGCTTCGTGGCACTGGACGTGAGCACCGTCAGCCAGCCAGATACCTCCCACCCCTTGGGTGTCCGGCATCCCGACATCCATGCCCCGTGCATGGTGCTCTTCACCTCGGGCACCACCGGCCGGCCCAAGGGTGTACTGCTCAGCCAAGGTAACCTCGCCCACTTCACCGCCTGGTTTGGCAGCTGCATGGAGTTGAGCGAACAAAGTCGCGTACTGCAATTTGCCTCGTTGAATTTCGATGCGTCGCTGATGGACATTTTCCCCGGCCTGATCGCCGGTGCGCAGTTGTTCGTCCCCAGCGAGGCACAGCGGCGCGATCCACAACAACTGGTGGAGTTGATCCGCCAAGAGCGCATCAGTCATGCGTTCCTGCCGCCGGCACTGCTCAGCATTCTGCCATTGGCGCAACCGTTGGGCCTTTCGCACCTGCTCACTGGCGGTGATGCCTGCGAGCCGTATGTGATCGAACAATTGGCCGGGCAGTGCCAGTTGCATAACCTCTACGGACCGACCGAAGCCACTGTGCTGGTCACCCATCGAACCTTGCAACCCGCCGATGGCAACCGCAACCTGGGCCGCCCGATCGCCAACAGCCAAGTGCTGATCCTCGACGAGCACCTGCAACCCGTGGACGAGCAGGTGATGGGCGAACTGTACATCGTCGGCCCCGGGGTCGGCCTGGGGTACCTGGACGCAACGCAGGCACATGACGATCCTTTCATCGAGCTGGCGTTGCCGAGTGGGGAAACCCTGCGGGCTTACCGAAGTGGCGATCTTGCGAAGTGGACCGCCGACGGTATCGAGCTGGGCGGGCGACGAGATGCACAGGTGAAGATCCGCGGGGTGCGGGTCGAGCCCCAGGAAATCGAGGAGTACCTGCGTAACAGCCGACTGTTCCGCCAGGTGGCGGTGGTGATTGATGGTGAGCGCAGGATCCGCAGCATTGTCGCTCAGCCGGAGCCAGGCGCCACGATGGCCGACCTGAAGCAGCATGCACAACAGTGGTTGCCGGATTACCTGCAACCCGACGTGTGGACCGAGTTGCCCAACCTGCCGTACTCCAGCAACGGCAAAATCGATCGCCAGGCGTTGCTGGCGTTGCCCGTTCAACCTGCGTCGAATACCAAGGGCCAGGCAGCGCAGACGCCCTTGCAAATGCAGCTGGCGGAACTATGGAGTGAACTGTTGCGGTTACCCGTGGAGGCGTTCTCGATGGATGACAGCTTCTTCAACCTGGGTGGCCATTCCATCCTGTTATCGACGCTGCTGCTGCGGATGCGTGAGCAACTCGGCCGCAGCCTGCCCTTGAATCGCTTCTTTGAAATGCCGACGATTCGCACCCTCGCACTGCTGATGGAGGACGCTGTGCTACCGGATGCCCCGTGCGGCCAGGCGGTCCGGGATGCGTTGCGAGACCCGATGATCGAGGTGCTGTCCGATGAACGCATGGGTGATCCGCGCAAAGTGATCGTTACAGGCGCCAACAGCTTTATCGGCGTGCATATCGTCGAGGCCCTGCTGGCTGGCGGTGCAACAGAGGTCGCCTGCCTGGTGCGTGAACTGCCAGGCCAACCGGCAGCGACGCGGTTCGCCCAGGCGTTGAGTGAGTATCGCCTGGAACATTTGGACCTGAGCCGAGTACAGGTGTACGCCGCAGACATCAGTCAGCCTCGCCTGGGCCTGACGGGTGAGGTGTATGAGTCTCTGGCCCAGGACTATGGCGCTCTGGTGCACAACGCGGCGCAGGTCAATCACGTGATGGATTATGCCTCGCTGGCAAAACACAACGTCGAGCCAGTGCTGGAGTGCCTGCGCCTGTGTGAGACCCGCTGCAAGAAGGTCCTCAGTTTCATCTCGACACTGTCGGCATGCAGCAGTATCGACGCCCGTGGGCATGTGCTCGAAACGCCAGCCGCGGCGACCCCGCCGATCTACCTCAAGAATGGCTATAACTTGTCCAAATGGGTCGCCGAGCGGCTATTGGCGCACGCGACGACACAAGGTGCCTGGGTCAACATTCATCGTCCGGGAAATATCAGTTTCAACAGCCGCAACGGTGTTTGCCAGCCACAGAAAAATCGCTTGATGCTGATGCTCAAGGGGTCGTTGCAACTGGGGCTGGTCCCACGCCTGGAGGTGAACTTCGACCTGATGCCCGTGGACTTTTTCGCCCAATTTCTCGCATTCCACTGCGGCCGTTTTGATGCCGGGCTTAACGTATTCAACCTGCACAACCCTCAGCCATTGAGCTGGGATCATTACCTCGATGCGTTCAGCCAGGTGGGCTACCGGTTTGAGCGTGTCAGCGTTGCGCACTGGCAGCGTGCGCTGCGAACGGTGGGCCCTGAAAACGCGTTATTTGGCGTGCTGGGCTTTTACCTGGAGGGGCTGGATGAAGACATCGGCGATACCTTAATGATCCGTCATGACAACGCCCGTGCGGGCATAGAGAAAATGGGCACGCAGTATCCCGACAAGAACTCGGCGCTGCTGCGCAAGGGCTGTGACTACCTCAAGGCCATCGGCTTTCTCTGAACTGCTTCAGGACCCCCTCATGAAACCGCTGCAACCCGATACATTGATCCGCAACCCCCAAGGCACACCCGTGGTGGCGTCTGTCATCGTCAACCGCGAGGCGGCTCGCCTGTGGGACGTGGTGGGTCACTTTGCAGGCTTTGATGCCTTCATTCCGGCCCTGTCGCACATCGAGATGACCGGTGTTGGCGTGGGTGCTTTGCGCACGAAGTATTTTCACGATGGCCACTGCGTCGTGGAGCAACTCAATAGCCATGACGATACGGCGATGTGCATGACCTGGACCACGATCTACAACACCCTCGGCGTGGCCCATTTGTGGGCAGCGATGAGTGTGGAGGCCCTCGACGCTGGAAGCGCACGGGCGACCTGGACCCTGATTGGCGAACCCATCGAGATGCCGCAGGCTGAGTTTGAAGGGTTTATCCAAGGGTTCGCCGACAGCGCACTGGAGAACGTGCGCCAGATGCTCGGCTAAGCAATAGGAGCGAGAAGCCTCGCTCCGATGCCATCAAGGTCAGATCTTGAAGCTGTCGACCAATTGCTTCAAGCGGCTGGCCTGCTGGGACAGTGCATCGCAATCCTTCAACGTTTCGTTGAGATTGGCCACGCCTTGTTGGTTCAGCAGATTGATCTGATTGATGTCGACGTTGAGGGTTTCCACAACAGCGGTCTGCTCTTCGGTGGCGGCGGCGACCGATTGGTTCATGCCGTCGATTTCAACGATGCGCTGCGTCACGCTGATCAGGCGCTCACCCGCCTGGTTAGCCACTTCGACACTCTCTTCGCTGGAGGTCTGGCTGGCGTTCATGGTGGTCACCGCCTCACGCGAGCCCACTTGCAACGAAGTGATCATTTTGTGGATCTCCTCCGCGGACTCCTGGGTCCGGTGGGCAAGGTTGCGCACCTCATCGGCAACCACGGCAAATCCACGACCGGCTTCCCCGGCACGCGCCGCTTCGATCGCAGCGTTGAGCGCGAGCAGATTGGTCTGTTGGGAGATGCCTTTGATCACATCGAGAATGTGGCCGATGTTGTCGGTGCTCGCGTTCAGGGTTTCGATCTGGGTGCAGGACTGGCTAATTTTTTGCGACAGTTCCGACATCGCCAGGATGGTTTGCTCCACTACTTTGCGCCCATCGTCAGCCTGCTCGCTGGCACCGCTGGCGTGCTGCGAAGCATCGGCGGCGTTACGTGCGATTTCCTGGGTGGCGGCCCCCAGCTCGTTAATGGCGGCCGCGACGCTGTTGGTCCGCGCGCTCTGCTCGTCGGAGCCGATGATCGAGGCGTTGGAGGACGCCATCACACGCTGGGACAGGTCATGCACCTGGCGCGTCGCCGAAGACACTTCGGAGATGGAGGCATGGATACGCTCGACGAATTGGTTGAATGCACTGCCTACCTCGCCAAACTCGTCCTTGCTGGTGACGTCCAGCCGACGGGTCAGGTCGCCTTCGCCCTGGGCGATATCCTGCATGGCAACCCCCATGGTAGTCAGGGGCCGCAGCAAGACTTGGATCAGCAGGCTCAAGAGCACCGCGATCGCCACCACCGCAATCAGCATGGCAATCAACGCTGATGTACGGAATTTACCCAACGGGGCGTAGGCCTTGTCCTTATCGATCGACAGGCCAATGTACCAGTCTGCGCCTGGCAAGCCGCCGATAGGGGTGAACGCCAAAATGCGATCCTGCCCATTGAGTACCACGTCCTGACTGGTCTTTTCGATACGTACGCCGGTGCCAGGGTAGATGTCCTTGAGGTTCTTCATCACTTGGTCCTGGTCGGGACTGACGATGACCTGGCCGTCGCCGCTGACCAGGAACGCATGGCCGATGCCGCCAAAGTCCACCGAGTTGATAATCTTGACCAGGGTTTGCAGGCTCAGGTCACCGCCGACCACGCCCAGCAGTTCACCGTTCTTTTTCACCGGCATGGCGATGGTCACGATCTGCCCACCCACCGCCGCCATGTAGGGAGGGGTCAGCATAGTCTTATCGGCAGCCACGGCTTGTTTGTACCAAGGCCGCTGGCGCGGGTCGTAACCATCGGGCATTTTCGCGTCCGGGCGCTGTGTGAACACGCCGTTGGTCTGACCGACATAAGTGAACTGGAAGTTTGCAGTGAGCGCAGGTTGGTCGACCAAACCCGGGAGGTCCGCACCACTGCCTTGATGGGCAATGTTTTGCGCCAGGTTTTCGAGTACGAGTATTCGCCCACTCAGCCAGTTCTGCACACTGCTGGCGGTAAGTTCACCGGATTGCTGGATGGACGATTCCAGGTTTTGCTTGATGGTGCTGCGCTGCAGGTAGTCGTTGTAGAGCGTGAATAACGCGAAGGCCAGAACCACGACGCCTGACGCGGCCAACAGAATTTTATGACTGAACTTAAGATTCATTTCATCGACTTCTTTTGCCAAAAGGGTGGGCGTGCCGAGTGGAACATTCCATGTACGGTATAGGCGGACTCTCGGTTCGCTCTATTTCGGTGCACGCATGGCTCGTCAGGCTTTCGGCCAAATGGAGTGAAATCTTAAGCCTTTGTGCGAAACTTCCTCTTTTTGAGTGTGAAACCGACCAGTGGTAGCCAGCTAGCCCGTTGTTGCGAACCCCATTCGCAATATGAACGCTTGCGCGAAGCTCACCACTACAACGAATGAGCTTGGCCGCGGATGCAGGGGATGCGCTCGGGACGGGCCTATTATTTTCCCCATAAACGACAAAACCCCTGTCTGCGCAAGCAAACAGGGGTTTCGGAATTCAATCTTGACGATGACCTACTCTCACATGGGGAAACCCCACACTACCATCGGCGATGCATCGTTTCACTACTGAGTTC
>NZ_JBXAFK010000036.1:0-83335 GCF_058793055.1 Pseudomonas sp. MPR-R2A5 | reverse complement strand
TTTGATCATTTGGCGAGTTTAAAAGTTGCGCTAGGTGGTATGCCGGGGAAATACATGGCTACTTCAGACCATCCTTAACGAAAAAAGCACAGAATACAGGAGCAGAACCATTTATAACCTGAACATTCGATTCACTGCTCCATTAAATAAATGGGCGTCCCCGTTACCGTATTTCCTTCAGGTTCTATGATGCAGAAACACATAGTGTCGCCCAGCTCATTTGCCACTCAAAACACTTGCCTTCCCTAAACGAAACCATTCACAAAATAAACCTGGAAGAAATTCAGCAAAACGGTGTTCACGAATATATCCATAGGTAATGAGTTTAGGAGTGCGACATTCATTTTATTTACTTTACGTGTGTGCCCTCTCAGAAGAGCTGAATACCGGACTGCTAGTCGATACCTATTATTTCGTGCTAACTATAGACCCCATAGCCAACCCCAATTCGCCCACGCGCCCCACCCCCACCTAAACTCTCCCCATGTTATTTCAACGGACAGAGGATTCACCATCATGGGCAAACGTCATCCCAATCTCCCCGCCTGGCAATGGCGCAACTACCCGCAAAACCATCAGCACCCGACAAACCTGGCGCTGCACCTGATCGCCGTGCCGATGTTTATCATCGGCTTCCTGTTGATCGTTTCCGGTGTATTCAGCCTGAGCTTGGCCAGTTTTGCGGTGGGTGTTGTCGGTATCCTCGCCGGCCTGGGCTTGCAGCGGCAGGGTCATCGCCTGGAAGTTCAAGCCAGCGAGCCGTTCAGTGACCGTAAAGACGCCGTACAGCGCCTGGTTGTCGAGCAGTTCGTGACCTTCCCGCGCTTTGTGTTGAGCGGTGGCTGGTGGCGCGCCTGGCGTCAGCGCCACCACCACTGATAGCCGGCTTAGGCGAAGACCACCACGGTCTGGCGGCTGATCGCGATCAGTTCGCCGGTCGGGCTCCATAGCGCAGCGGCGGCGTGGCCGTAGCCGTCGCGGGCGTGTTCGATGTTGACGAGATACTGGCACCAGTCGAGGGTGGTGAGGTTTTGCAGCGGCTGGATGAATTCGATGGTCCAGGTCAGGGTGCTGCCCGGCGCCGGTTTCTTCAGGTGCGGGAGCAAGGCCGGTGGCCACGCGTCGACAAGTGCGAGGATGTGCGCTTCGGTCAGTGGTTCTTCTTTCACATCCCCACGTAACCGAACCCAGCCGCCCATGTCACGGGATTTATTGCCGGTAAATGGCAGGCCGCCGACACTCCAACGCATCGCCAGGTGCCGCATGAATTCGGGGGTGACGCCCTTGATATACGGCAGTTCCTGGCACTCATCCCAATGCTTGAACGTCGGTGGCGGTTCGCTCCCGACCAAGATCTGCGACTCGCGGGACGCGCCGAAACTGGCCTGCACCAGCGTCGCAACTTCGCCGTTTTGCACCACACGACCGAGCAACTGGCTGACCGCCTTGCCTTCGCGCAGCACTTCGACTTGATAGCTTGCGGGTACATCGGGCGCAACCGGACCGACGAAGGTAACCGCCAGCGAGCGCAATGGCCGATCGGCAGGCACGTGGGCGCGCAAAGCTTCGTATTGCAAAGCGACGACCAGGCCGCCGAAGGTCGCACGGCCCTGGGCCCATTCTGCGGGGATGGTGATATCCAACGGGTGGCTACGGGCAGCGTCGAGCAAATCACTAAAGCGCATGGCGACCTCACATCAAGAAAACCGATGCTGGATCTTAACCATCGTGACGGCCAGGTACAGCGCCTATTCCGGCCAAAAGCCGGACCGGTTTAAAAACAATCGGCGCTGAGCTTATCCAGCACTCGGTCCGCCTGCCCTTCAGCCTTGACCATGGTCCGTTGCCATACCGCGACACACGGCTGCAGATCGGCTTGATGTTCGGCCTGGGCCAACCATTGCCAGCAATCATGCCAATCGCCAAGCGCGCCTTGGGCATCCTTCAGGCGCGACAGGGCTTTGGCCGGGAGCTTGTCCAGTTCGGGATAGGCTTCGGCGGCATAGCGCACGCGCTTGATCAGCAACCGCAAACGGTGGCGATCATGGCTGGGATCCTTCAGTGCTTCGTCGAGTTTCTGCCATTGCTTGGCCAGGCGTTTCTCGATGCGCAGGCGCAAGCCCTTGAGCAATTTCTGGTGTTGGGACGCTCGGATAAACCGTGGGAATGCATCGAGAATTTTCAGCAGGTGAGCCAACTCAGGACCTTGAGCCACCTGGCGGTAGGCATCGGGCTGCAGCCGCAGGCGGCGGTCGGCGGCGTCGTGGTGACCATGCTGGTGCAGGTAGGCGGCCAGTACTTCACGGTCACGCAGCGGAGTGGTCAATTGGCCGACCGTGCTGGCGGCCAATTCAAGGTGTTCGACGCCCGGCAGCCCACGCAAAGGGCGCAACAAGCTGCGCAGGCGTCGCACGGTAGTGCGCAAATCATGCAGGGCTTCATCATCGGTAACGGCGGCAAGGCGAGCCTGGCAGCTCAGTAACCCTACTTCCAGGCCAATGACCTGAGCGACTAACTGATCGACCAAAGCTGACATCCTGCCCTCACTTCTCGATGAAAAACCCTATTCGCTCCCTGGGATCAACGCCCAGCGCGCGACTCACGAATATAGAACCGCGCCTTTTCAGCTTTGTTGGAGCAGCCTTCGAACGCTTCAAACTGTTGCTGGGTCTTCGCGCCTGTCAACAGGGACAAGGCCTTGGAATAGCTCACGGTGCCGGCAAAGCCTTCGGCCTTGGCCAGGTCCAACTCTTTCCACGCTGCATCCAATTGGGTGCCGCAGCTGTCGCGGTATGCGGTTTTCCCGGCGCAACCGGCCAGGGCCAACATGATCACAGGCACACACATCCAGGCTTTCATCGATGACACCTCAAATTTAAGAAAAACAGTCGTACGGTGTAGACGTTGCCTACAAGGAAAAGTGCCTTATCCATAGCCTGAAATCAGAAGCGCCTATTGCCAGAGCATACCCGAGCCGAGGCGCTATTCTGGAAAATTATTGCACGGTTCATGAAGATTGAAGCAGCCCCCTCAATGGGTGCATTGTGAGCGCCTGCTTAATGAAGGACATCGACCATGAAAAAGCGTGTTGCCTTGGTGCTGGGCTCCGGCGGGGCCCGGGGCTATGCCCATATCGGGGTGATCGAGGAAATCGAACGGCGCGGCTACGACATCGCCTGTATCGCAGGCTGTTCCATGGGCGCGGTGGTGGGCGGGATCTACGCCGCCGGCAAGCTCGATGAGTATCGAAACTGGATCGAAAGCCTCGACTACCTGGATGTCTTGCGCCTGGTGGACGTCAGTTTTCGTCTCGGTGCGATCCGTGGCGAGAAAGTCTTCGGGCAAATCCGCAAGATCGTTGGCGAAATCAATATCGAAGAACTGCGCATCCCCTACACGGCCGTGGCCACCGACCTGACCAACCAGCAGGAAATCTGGTTCCAGGAAGGCTGCCTGCACCAGGCCATGCGTGCCTCGGCGGCGATCCCCAGCCTGTTTACGCCCGTGATGCAGGGCAACCGCATGCTGGTGGACGGCGGCCTGCTCAACCCGCTGCCGATCGTGCCCGTGGTGTCGAGCCATTGCGACCTGATCATCGCGGTGAACCTCAACGCCACCAACCAGAAGCACTACCATTTACCCGTGATCCCACGCCCGCCGGCATTCAAGAGCCGGTTCAACAGCCTGGCGAAGTCACTGGGTTCGCACCTGCCGTTTCGCCGCAAGCAGGCCGAGCAACTGATGAAGCTGGAACAGGAAGCCTTGCAGGCCCAGGCGGCCGAGATCAACCCATGGCTGGAATCGGCTGAACCCGAATCCCAGCAACCTGCCGCCGCGCCCGAAAAGGCCGGGGCGCCGAAATCGGCCACGGGCTCGTTCATCATCGATAACGTCGGGCCTGCGTCGCTGCTGGACTTGATCAACCAGAGCTTCGAGGTGATGCAGACGTCGTTGGCGCAGTACAAGATCGCCGGCTATCCGCCGGATATCCTGATCAACGTGCCGAAACGGGTGTGTCGGTTTTTCGAGTTCTACAAGGCGCCGGAGTTGATCGCCCTGGGCAGGGAGATTGCCAGCGATACGCTGGATCGCTATGAAAGTGAACAGCGCTGAACGGTGTGCTGGGGCTGAGGGCTAAGCCCCCAACAACCGATACCCTACCCCCGCCTCGGTCACGATAAACCGTGGCTGCGTCGGATCGTCCGCCAGTTTCTGGCGCAGATGGCCCACCACGATGCGCAGGTAATGGCTGTCTTCGATGTGGGTGGGGCCCCAGATGTCCTTGAGCAATTGCTGCTGGGTAATCACCCGCCCGGGGTGGCGTGCCAGTTGTGCCAGCACCGCGTACTCCTTGCGGGTCAGTGCCACTTCCTCGCCATCCAGCAACACGCGACGATAAGCCAGGTCCACCGTCAGCGGGCCGAAACTCAAGGCCGCTTCCTGGGCTTCTCCCGCGGGCGCCTGACGCAGCAATGCACGCACCCGGGCGAGAAACTCCTGGATGCCAAAGGGTTTGGTGACGTAATCGTTCGCGCCTCCATCCAGGGCCTCGACCTTCTGTATCTCACTGGCCCGTACCGACAACACCAGGACCGGCACCGTCGACCATTCGCGAAACTCGCGCAGCACTTGCTGGCCGTCCATATCCGGCAGGCCAAGGTCGAGCACCAGCAAGTCCGGCTTGCTCAATGCCGCCTGCGCCAGGCCTTCGTTGCCGCTGCCGGCCTCGATCACTTTGTACCCCTGGGAGGCCAGGCTGATGCGCAGGAATTTGCGGATCTGCGGTTCGTCATCGATGACCAAAATCGTCGCGGTCTGGCTCATGGTGTCCAATCAAAATCCATAAAAAAAAGAGAGTAGCTCACGCCTCGCGCTCCAGGCCAGGCTGTGCCGGCAACGGCAGGAACAAGGTGATGCAGGTGCCCCGCCCGTCAATGCCATCGGCGACGCTGATATGCCCGCCATGGGCGCCGACCATGCCCTGGCAGATCGCCAGGCCCAACCCGGTGCCCTGCCCGCCCCGATCGCCCCGGGCAGCGGTGTAGAACATATCGAAAATCTTCGCGCGCTCGTCCTCGGGAATCCCCGGCCCCTCATCGGCCACGGCGAAAAACAGCTGGTTGCCCGACACTCCGGCGCTCAGTTGCAAACGTCCCTGGGGCGGCGAGAACCGCGCGGCATTTTCCAGCACGTTGACCAGGGCTTGCTCGATCAAGGCCGCATGCACATAGAGCAACGGCAGTTCCGGCGGCACATCAGTGCTCACCTGCAAAGGCGCCAGCACCGCACGCAGACGGCCAAGGGCACTGCCGACGATATCGCCGGGCGACACCCAATCCCGCGCCAGCTTCAGCGCGCCGTGGCCCAGGCGCGTCATGTCCAGCAGGTTCTGGATGTAGCGGTCGAGGCGCTCGGCTTCGTCACGGGTACCTTCGAGCAACTCGCGGCGATCCTCCAGCGGGATAGCTTCACCCAGCGCCAGGAGGCTGTCGATGCTGCCACGCATGGAGGTCAACGGCGTACGCAAATCATGGGACACCGAGGCGAGCAAGGCGCTGCGCAGTTGCTCGGTTTCGCCGTGCAGGCGCGCCGACTCCAGTTCCTGCGCCAGTTGCGCCCGCGCCAACGCCTGCGCCAGTGGTTGGCTCAAGGCCGTCAGCAGGCGACGGCGTTGGCCGCTCAATTCCAGACCCGGTTTTGCACTGACACCGAGCAGGCCCAGCGGGCCTTCTTCACCTGACAGCGGCCACCACCACCAGCGCCCAAGTGGCAAGGTGCCGGTGCCTTTGCCGGCGGGTTGATCGTGCTGCCAGGCCCAATCAGCGGCAGCGCGCTCGGCTTCGGTGAAGACCAGCGGGCCACCGGTCTCGACTTTCCAATCGCCTTGGCCGTCGCGATTGACCAGGCACAAGTCCAGGTCGCTCCAGCCTTCCAGATGATGGGCCGCTGCGCTGATCACCGCCTGGCGATCCGTGGCCGCCGTAAGCTTGCGCGACAGGTCCAGCAGTTCGCTGGTTTCTTCCTGGGTATCGCGCAAAGCCTGCAGCTGCCGGCGTTGTCGCGCAGCAAGATTGCCGGTGAGCGCCGCCATCAGCAGGAAGAACAGCAACGTCAGCACGTCCTCTTCACGCTGGATGGCGAAGGAAAAACGGGGTGGGATAAACAGGAAGTCGTACGTCAGGAACGACAACGCCGCACACACCAGTGACGGCCCCAGGCTGCTACGCACCGCCACCAGCAACACCGCAGCGAGAAACACCAGCGAGATATTCGGCAGCGGCAACACACTGGACACGCCCCAGGCCACGGCCGCCGCGACGACCGTCGCGACAACCGCCAAAGCGTAATCGAACCACACCAGCCCATGCACCTCGGGCAGGCGAGGCGGCGGCGGCATGTCGTCGCTGTAGAGCACGCTGATTTCCAGGCCGTGCGCATTACGCAACAACCGCGCCGCCAGCCCCCCACCGAACAGCCGGCGCCGCCAGCGTGGCCGTGACTGCCCCACCAGCAACAGGCTGGCGCGACGTTCGGCGGCATGCTGGATCAACGTCTTGGCCACCTCGCCCGCACGCAGCAGTACCACTTCACCGCCCAGGCGTTCGGCCAGTTGCTGGGCATTTTGCAGGCGCAGGCGCGATTGTTCGTCCCGTGCGCGGCCGTTGTCGATATGCACCAGGCTCCACGGCAAATGCCGACGCTGGGCCACGCGGCTGGCATGTCGCACCAGGCGCTCGGCTTGTGCATCGCCATCAATCCCCACCAGTAAACGACCACGCACCGCTGGCGCGGCCTGGCCGAGCTGGCGATACCCCTGGGCCAGGTCATCATCGACATGGGCGGCGGCGGTTTGCATCGCCAGTTCGCGCAAGGCCATCAGGTTGGTCTGGGTGAAAAATGCGTCGATGGCCGCGCGGGCCTGCTCGGGCACATACACCTTGCCGTCACGCAGGCGCTCCAGCAACTCTCGGGACGGCAGGTCGATCAGCAGCAGTTCGTCGGCCTCTTGCAGCACCCAGTCCGGCAGGGTTTCGCGCACCTGTACGCCGGTGATGCCGCGCACTTGGTCGTTGAGGCTTTCCAGATGCTGGACGTTGACCGTGGTGAACACGTTGATGCCAGCCGCGAGCAGCTCCTGGATGTCTTGCCAGCGCTTTTCATGGCGGCTGCCAGGGGCGTTGCTGTGGGCCAGCTCGTCCACCAGCACCAGTTGGGGCTTGGCGGCGAGCAGGCCGTCGAGGTCCATCTCTTCGAGCATCACGCCACGGTATTCACTGCGCAGCAACGGTTGTTGCGGCAGGCCACTGAGCAAGGCCTCGGTCTCGGCGCGGCCGTGGGTTTCGACCACGCCGGCGATCACCTTGACGCCCTGGCGCAACTGGGTGTGCGCCGCCTGGAGCATGGCGTAGGTCTTGCCTACCCCGGGCGCGGCGCCGAGGAAGACTTTGAGCCGACCACGCCCGTCCCGGGGCAGATCGGCTAGGAAAGCATCGGCGCGGCCGGAGTCGCTCATGCAGGGGTCCTTCAACAATTAGGGTAGGAGCGAGCTTGCTCGCGAAAAACTCAAGAGCGCCGCGTTCATGCTGGACGCCCGCGTCATCGTTAACGACCTTCGCGAGCAAGCACGCGCCTACAGAGGATCATAGTTTTTCCAACGCCATGTTCAGCGCCAGCACATTCACCACTGGCGGCCCCACCAGCGGGCTTTCGATATGCGCATCCAGCAAGCGTTGCAGCGTGGACACCGGCACATTCCGCGCGGCCGCTACCCGCGCCAGTTGATAGGCAATCGCCTCGGGTGGCAAGTGTGGATCAAGACCGCTGCCAGAGGTAGTCAGCGACACCAGAGGCACTGGGCCCTGGCTCGGCACCAGTTGCTTGTTCGCATCGTCGAACACGCGGGTGGCCAGCGCCGGATTGCTTGGGCCAAGGTTGCTGGCGCTGCTGGACACGGTAGCAAACGCGCCCGCCGAAGGGCGTGGGTGGAACCAGCTGTCACCGGTAAAATCCTGGGCGATCAGGCTGGAGCCACGCACCTTGCCGCTGGCATCACGCACCAGGCTGCCGTTGGCCTGGTCCGGGAAGGCAACTTGGGCGACACCGGTTACCACCAGTGGGTAAGCGACGCCGGTGATCAGGGTCATGAGCACCAGCAGGCTCAGGGCCGGGCGGATTATGTTGGACATTTCAAACTCCTCAATTCGGTCTTTGCAACCTGTGGGCACGGGGATGGTGCCCACGGGTATCGGGTCAAACCAGGTGCAGCGCAGTCAGCAGCATGTCGATCGCCTTGATGCCCACGAATGGCACCAGGATCCCGCCCAACCCGTAGATCAACAGATTGCGCCGCAGCAATGCCGCCGCACTCGCTGCTTGCACCCGTACACCGCGCAGGGCCAGGGGGATCAACACCACGATGATCAGCGCGTTGAACACGATGGCCGAGAGGATCGCGCTTTGCGGACTCTGCAAGTGCATCACGTTGAGCACACCCAATTGCGGGTAGATCGAGGCGAACAGCGCCGGCAGGATCGCAAAGTACTTGGCCACGTCGTTGGCGATGGAAAAGGTTGTCAGCGCGCCACGGGTCACCAGCAACTCCTTGCCGATCTGCACCACGTCCAGCAGCTTGGTCGGGTCGCTGTCGAGGTCGACCATGTTCGCGGCCTCGCGAGCGGCCTGGGTACCGTCGTTCATGGCCATGCCGACGTCCGCCTGGGCCAGCGCCGGGGCGTCGTTAGCACCGTCGCCGCACATGGCAACCAAGCGACCGTCATTTTGCTCATGGCGAATGCGTGCGAGTTTTTTCTCTGGAGTGGCTTCGGCGAGTACGTCATCCACGCCGGCTTCGGCCGCAATCGCAGCAGCGGTCAGCGGGTTGTCGCCGGTCACCATCACGGTACGAATCCCCAGCTTGCGCAGTTCGGCGAAACGTTCGCGAATGCCAGGCTTGACCACGTCTTTGAGATGGATCGCCCCCAGCAACTTGCCATCGGCGCACACCAGCAACGGTGTGCCACCGCTCTGGGCGATCTTGTCGATCTCCCGCGATAGCGCGGGTTGCAGGTCGCTGCGTGGTTGACCGATAAACGCCAGCAGCGAATCCACGGCGCCTTTACGGAACACGCGCCCCTGGTAGTCGACGCCAGACAAGCGGGTTTCAGCGGTGAACGGGACGGCGGTCAATTCATCCAGGGACGGCTCGGCCTGAGGGTGCAAGGCCCGCAGGTATTCGACGATGGATTTGCCTTCCGCCGTGTCATCCGCCAGCGAGGCCAGCAGTGCGCCTTCGGCCAACTCCCGTCCGCTCACACCCGGTGCCGCGACCACGGCCGAGCAGCGACGGTTACCAAAGGTGATGGTGCCGGTCTTGTCCAGCAGCAACACATGCACGTCCCCCGCCGCTTCCACGGCGCGGCCGGACTTGGCGATGACATTGAGGCGCACCAGGCGGTCCATGCCAGCGATACCGATGGCCGACAACAAGCCCCCGATGGTGGTCGGAATCAACGTTACCAGCAGGGCGACCAGGAACACCAAGGGCAGGCTGCCATTGGCGAAGTGAGCGAACGGTTGCAGCGTCACTACCACCAGCAGGAAGATCAGAGTCAGGCCGATCAGCAGGATATCCAGCGCGACTTCATTGGGGGTTTTCTGGCGCTTGGCCCCTTCCACCAGGGCAATCATGCGGTCCAGGGTCGACTCGCCAGGGTTGGCGGTGATGCGGATCAGCAGCCAGTCCGAGACCAGGCGTGTGTTGCCGGTGACGGCGGAACGGTCGCCGCCGGACTCGCGGATCACGGGGGCGGATTCACCGGTGATCGCCGCTTCGTTGACCGCCGCGATACCTTCGATGACCTCGCCGTCGCCGGGGATCATTTCCCCGGCGGCGACGCGCACCACATCACCTTTGCGCAGGCTGGTGGCGGGCACGACCTTGAAACTGCCATCGGCTTCCTTGCGGCGCGCGCTCAAGCCCTCGCTGCCGGCCTTGAGGCTGTCGGCACGGGCCTTGCCACGCCCTTCGGCCAAGGCTTCGGCGAAGTTGGCGAACAGCACGGTGAACCACAGCCACACGGCGATCTGCACGGCGACGAAGGTCGGCACCGCCGTGTCCGGCACAAAGCACAGCACGGTGGTGAGGATCGCGGTCAGCTCGACCACCAGCATCACCGGCGAGCGTTGCAACTGGCGTGGGTCGAGCTTGACGAACGCCTGGACCAGCGCCGGGCGCCACAGGGCGGAAATAGCGGTTTTGGCGGGTTCCTGGTGTTTGACCGGGGTCGCGTTTTTTGCAGGCATATTCATTTTCATATCCCTCAGAAACCCATGCTCAAGTGTTCAGCAATGGGGCCCAGCGCCAGCGTTGGCAGGAAGGTCAGGCCGCCCACCAGCAAAATGGTCACGGTCAACAGGGTCACGAACAGCGGGCCGTGGGTGGGGAAGCTGTTCTGGCCAATCGGTGCGGTTTTCTTCATCGCCAGGCTGCCGGCCAGGGCCAGTACCGGGAGGATGTAGCCGAAACGACCGATCAACATGCCCAGGCCCAACATCAAGTTATGGAACGGGGTGTTGGCACTGAAACCGCCAAACGCCGAACCGTTGTTGGCACTGGCTGAGGTGTAGGCGTAAAGCAACTGGCTGAAGCCGTGAGGGCCAGGGTTGCTGATAGCACTGGCAGGGCCGGGCAGGCTCGCGGCGATGGCACCCAGTACCAACACGCCCACCGGCATCACCAGCAGGGTCACGACCAGCAACTGCACTTCCTTGGCCTGGAGTTTCTTGCCCAGGTATTCCGGGGTGCGACCGATCATCAGGCCGGCGAGAAATACGGCAATCAACACGTTGAGCAGCATCCCGTACATGCCGGCGCCGACGCCGCCGAAGATCACTTCACCGACCATCATGTTGACCAGTGCCACCATCCCGCTCAGCGGGTTGAGGCTGTCCTGCATGCCGTTGACCGAACCGTTGGACGCCGCGGTGGTGGTCACCGACCACAGCACGGTACCGGTGGTGCCGAAGCGCGCTTCCTTGCCTTCCAGCGGTGCGGTCTGTTCCACGGCCGGGTTGTTCAGCGCCGGGTTGGGCTGGTACTCGGCCCACAGCGACGTCGCGCCGCCGATCAGGAACAGCGCGAGCATGCAGCCGAGGATCGCACGGCTCTGACGCAGGTCTTTGACGTAGTGGCCGAAGGTGAACACCAGCGCCACCGGGATCAGGATGATCGAGGCCAGCTCGAACAGGTTGGCCCAGGCGGTCGGGTCTTCAAACGGGTGCGCCGAGTTGACGCCGAAGAAACCGCCACCGTTGGTGCCCAATTGCTTGATCGCAATCTGGCTCGCCGCCGGGCCCAGGGGGATCACTTGATCCACGCCTTGCAGGGTCACGGCATCCACGTAATGGGCGAAGGTTTGCGGCACGCCCTGCCACACCAGGAACAGCGCCAGCACCAGGCACAACGGCAACAGACCGTAGAGGGTGGCGCGGGTCATATCGACCCAGAAGTTACCCAGGGTCTGGGTGGATTTGCGACCGATCCCACGGCACAGCGCGACCAGGACGGCGAGGCCGGTGGCGGCACTGACGAAGTTCTGCACGGTGAGGCCAGCCATCTGGCTGAGGTAGCTCAGAGAGGCTTCACCGCTGTAGGACTGCCAGTTGGTGTTGGTCATGAAACTGACCGCGGTGTTGAAGGCCAGGGTCCATTCCTGACCCGGCAATTTCTGCGGGTTCAGTGGGAGATAGTCCTGGAACAGCAGGATCGCGAACAACAGCAAAAAGCCCGCGAGGTTGAACGCGAGCAAGGCCAGCATGTATTTCTGCCAGCTTTGTTCCTGCTGCTCATCTACCCCGGCAATGCGATAACACGCACGCTCGACCGGGCCGAACACGGGGGTGAGCCAAGTGCGCTGGCCTTCCATCACCTTGTAGTAGAACCGACCCAGAAACGGCGCCGGCACCAGCACCACGGCGAAGAAGGCGATGATCAGCCAATAGTCATAACTGTGCATAGCCCGCTCCTAGTTCCGATCCGCGCGTAACAGCGCAACCAGCAGATAAATGAACAGCGCCACGGCCAATAGCAGTGACACCCCGTCCAGAACGCTCATGGAAGTCTCTCCGTTTAGCGGCGAGTGCCGCGTGTGGGGCAATTGTCGGCAGGAGTGGTGTAAAGGAACGAGAGCGACGGGGTGGTCGGGGCGTAAAGACGGCGTAAAGAGTGGGTTTATGCGGGGTTTACAGGGGGGGTTGTGCTGGATTGGAGGGCCTCATCGGGGACAAGCCCCCTCCCACACTTGGCCTGCGTACACCGGTCAAAATGTGGGAGGGGGCTTGCCCCCGATGAGGCCCTCCCAGCCACCCCCGCACTTATCTGGTGCAATACCGGAAAATTTCAAACGCCAAACCATCCCCCAGACGACAGTTGCGCCGCTTTACGACACGGTTGGGAGGCATGGCATGTCCGCTGCAACACCTTGAATCACATTCCAAACCGTTCACGGAGCGCATCACGATGAACACACAACTCAAACCCACCCTGGGCACCCTGCACTTATGGGGCATCGCCGTCGGGCTGGTGATATCGGGTGAATACTTCGGCTGGAGTTATGGCTGGGGCGTTGCAGGGACCCTGGGCTTCCTGGTGACCTCATTGATGGTCGCGGCGATGTACACCTGCTTTATCTTCAGTTTCACCGAGCTGACGACGGCGATTCCTCATGCGGGTGGGCCGTTTGCCTACAGCCGTCGCGCCTTTGGTGAGAAAGGTGGCTTGATCGCCGGGCTGGCGACCCTGATCGAATTTGTCTTCGCCCCGCCCGCCATCGCATTGGCCATTGGCGCCTACCTGAATGTGCAATTTCCAGCACTGGACCCGAAACACGCGGCCGTCGGCGCCTATATCGTCTTTATGGGCCTGAACATCCTCGGCGTGAAACTCGCCGCCACCTTCGAATTGGTGGTGTGCGTGCTGGCCGTCGCCGAATTGCTGGTGTTCATGGGCGTGGTCGCCCCGGCCTTCAGCTTCAGCAATTTCGCACTGAACGGCTGGGCCGGTTCCGACACCTTCGGCGCCCCGGCGATTGCCGGGATGTTTGCCGCGATCCCCTTCGCCATCTGGTTTTTCCTCGCCATTGAAGGTGCGGCCATGGCGGCTGAAGAGGCAAAAGATCCCAAGCGCACCATTCCAAAGGCCTACATCAGCGGCATCCTGACCCTGGTGATCCTGGCCATGGGCGTGATGTTCTTCGCCGGCGGCGTGGGTGACTGGCGCACCCTGTCGAATATCAACGACCCGCTGCCACAGGCGATGAAAACCGTGGTGGGTGAAAGCTCCGGCTGGCTGCACATGCTGGTATGGATCGGCCTGTTCGGGCTGGTGGCCAGTTTCCACGGCATCATCCTGGGCTACTCGCGCCAGTTCTTCGCCCTGGCCCGTGCCGGTTACCTGCCGTCTTTCCTGGCCAAACTGTCACGCTTTCAGACACCGCACCGGGCAATCATCGCCGGCGGCGTGGTCGGCATCGCGGCGATCTACAGCGACGGCCTGATCAACCTCGGCGGCATGACACTGACCGCGGCGATGATCACCATGGCGGTGTTCGGCGCCATCGTGATGTACATCATGAGCATGCTCAGCCTGTTCAAACTGCGCAAAACCGAGCCGCTGCTGGAGCGCACCTTCCGCGCACCGGGTTACCCGATCGTGCCGGGCATTGCGCTGATGCTGGCGCTGGTATGCCTGGTGGCCATGGCCTGGTTCAACGCGCTGATCGGCTTGATCTTCCTGGGTTTCATGGTGGCGGGTTTCATCTACTTCCAGTTGACCGCGCAGGATCGTGCGGATGCGCCAGCGGACGCAATGTTGACCGGGCTCTAAGGTTAATGAGGCGGAACAGGCCTACACTGAACTACTCAGAAAGCCTGTTACTCAAAGCAGTTATTACCGTGGGAAAACTCTCCCACGGCAATCTGCCTCAAGGAGAGCGTTATGCCGTGGTACGCATGGTTGATTTTGGTGGTTGCGATCGGGTCGATCGTCGGTGGGTTGATGATGCTGCGTGACAGCGCCAACAAGGTGGAACTTACCGACGAACAACGCAAACGCGTGGCCGAGCGCAATGCCCAGGCCGATGCCAAGGATGCGCAGGATCGCTGAACCTTGGGTTACTCCCAAGCCGCCTTGGCAATATGCAACCCGTGCTGCCCCTTATAGGCAGCACGCTCCGGCTGGCTCCAGCCGTTCAACAACTCATCCTCCAACCGATAGATCTCAACCCCCAGCGGCCGACACACCGTCAGCGGGTCCTGTGCATCCGGCCCCCACATCGGCAACGATAGATCGCCACCCGGGCAGGTCGACAGCGCACACAGCAAATCAATCTCGGCAAAAAACTCCAGGTAATCGCCCTTCTGTGCTGGGCAGGCTTTCATGAAGTACATATCGTCGTGATTGAGGCCCGTGCACTGGAAAATATTCAGTACGTCATGCACGTCGAATTCCGTCAGGCCGTGGGGCAGCACCGCGCGAGTCAGGTTTGAGTGACAGTGATGATGGAAATCCTCCCCCGTGAGCATGCGGTTCACATAGGGATCACAGCGCGTGCCGAGCAAATCGTGCAGGCGACCGCCATGCTCGTCGATGCCATAACTCGCCAGGCTGTCATCGGTGATGGTCACCAGGGGCCGCAGAAATGGCAGGCTCGACCATAGCCGGTCATGGGTGCTGACATGCGCGCCCTGCAATTGACGCGTACGCGCTGCCCACAGACGTTCGCGTGGGTCGTTGGCGTTCCACACGTTGAAGTCACCCACCTGCGGCCCCACCGGCGTGGTGACACGAAACACATGCCCGGCCGGCACCTTCCACGCCCTCCCCGTGCGAATCGGCACCTCGAACTGCTCGATCAACGTGCGCTGGTCTTTTCGCTCACGAATGCGCTCGTAAAATGCCGTGTCGACCTGCAACGCCGAACCTTTGCTGACCTGATAAGCGGCCGGATAGTCTTTGTACATGATTCAGATCCTCGATCAGGGGTGGGTAAACAGGGCCAACGACAGGCGTTCCGAATCCTCCAGATACACGCGCATCGCATCACCTGCCGCGGGTTTATCGCCTTGGACCAGTAACGCGTAAATCTCACGATCGCGCTCCAGCCAGGGCGACTGGAAGCGCTGCTCATCGGGCGCCGCGCAAAACACCAGGCGCAACTGAGCGATCACCTGGGCGAAAAACTCATCGAACAAAGGGCTGCGCATCAGCCCGACAATCTGTTGATGGAACAACAGGCTGTGGGTCGCCACCGCCCGCCAATCCTCGCGCTCGCGAGCCAGGGTCGTGGCCTCGATCGCGTTCTGCATGCGCTCGGATTGATCCCCCGTCAGCGCGCCGCTCTGGGCAATAGCCTGCAACTCCAAGGTGCGGCGGACGACAAACAGATCACGCACTTCCTCACGCTCCAACCGGCGGACCATCACCCCTTTGTTACGCACATAGCGGGTCAAGCCCTCCTGCCCCAAACGATGCAACGCCTCGCGAATCGTATTGCGCGACGCGTTGTAGGCCCTGACCAGATCCGCCTCGACCAACGCCATCCCTGGCAAAAGCCGGCCACCGATAATGTCGGCCCGCAGCTCCAGGGCAATCTGGTCAGCTAAAGACAAACTGAGCGTCATCATCACCTCACGATTGTTGAACAATCCATGCGGAAGACGTAATCACGTTTCATGCCAAAGCCTATAGCGCCGAGTAGATGTGTAAAAAGAAACAACTTTCGTTAAAGTGCCGCCACGTCTCACGAGGCAACCTCATGCGTTACTCACCCGACCGTAAAGCCCAGACCCACCAACGCATCATCAAGGAAGCCTCCGCACGCTTTCGCCGCGACGGTATAAGCGCCACCGGCCTGCAACCGCTGATGAAAGCGCTGAACCTGACCCACGGTGGGTTCTATGCGCACTTCAAATCCAAGGATGAACTGGTGGAGAAAGCTCTGCAGGCGGCCGCGGCGGAGTTGGATGCCCATTGCGAAATGCTGTTCAGCCAGGAACGGCCGCTGCAGGCATTTATTGATAGTTACCTGTCGGAATGGCACCTGACCTCACCGGATCAGGGATGCCCGCTGCCCACCATGTCTTCGGAACTGGGCCTGAGGGGCCAACCGAGTACAACCACCGACGATGTGCTTGGCGCAAGGCTCAAGCAGATTGAAACGGCGTTAGGTGATGGACGTGGCGATGCGCAAAGCCTGGTGATGATGTCGACCCTGGTGGGTGCATTGGTACTGGCCAGGAGTGTCGAGAATACGGAACTGTCCGCGCGCATCACGGAAGTGGCACGTGAGAGCCTGAAGACGCAGATTCCAGAAAACGAAAAGGCCGGTCAGTGACCGGCCTCCTCCCCTTAGTTGATCGAGAGCCTCTCGCGGTTCTTCTCCAACAGCGCCTTGCCGATGCCCTTTACCTCCAGTAACTCATCCACCGCCGCGAACGGCCCGTTGCTTTCGCGGTAGGCAATGATCGCCTTGGCCTTGGCGGCACCGATGCCGAAGAGATCACGACGCAGGGTTTCAGCGTCGGCGGCATTCAGGTTGACCTTGGCGGCTTGCTCGACCTGCACCATCTGCGCCGCCATGGGGGTTGGGGGTTCGGGTTTGATCGACGGGGCTGCGGTGGTGGTGACGGAGAGCGTGGTGAGGAAGGCGAAGATTAGGGAGGAGAGGTAGGTGTTTTGCATTGGTGACGCTCCATGACATTGGTAAGAGAAAAGCAGCTTTCCGAAGCTGCTTTTCCACGTTAGATGAAACATCACCCAAGTCAAAAACCGTCATGTTACAAAGCATGAACTCGATAATACCATCTTGACAACGCTTTAAATAAAGTCAGACAGTTTGTTTAGTCTAAACAGCTGTATAAGTGCAACGTTCAAACACTTCACCCTATCTGGCTGTACCCAACCAGACCTGATTGACCTCCGCATCTAGAACCCCAGTCCTTGATAACAAGTATCTCTTTAAAAGGTAATGGTTACCGATGCGCCAAAACAGTCCACCTGGCTAGATAGAGCTCCAGCGATCCTACTGCGACCATCCTACGAAGGCATTCGTACCAGCCACCATACCGGTGCGATTCATTTGTCTGTCCCACTCAGAGATCCCCACAACAATCCCGGAGGATGAGAGCCTTATGACACCAATGTGGGATAGCTCATTGACAAGGACCCGCATCCGTTCGGAACAAGGACGCTGACGGGGATATCGTTGTAGAAACGGACTCGTGCGAGACGCCAATTGCGACTGAACGACTCACTGGGGATAGTAGCATCTGGTATATTGCACGACGTGAACGGAGCAGGCCCAACGTGCCGAAAAATCTTGAGCGCTAGGTCTAACCTTGCGATCGATTGAGCCCCAGCCATACACGCTCATGTACAATCGTCGAAACGTTTCTTCAGGACGATATCGTCGTTAACATCGACCCGGATGATGAGTATCGAGTGCGGATTCATAGAAAGCACCAACCCGATGGAGGCTCCCGGCAGTTCATCGTCACGTGAGCCTGATCACTAGATCGCGGAGCTGCACCGAATCTAAGCCCATACGGACAAAAGGCTAAACTTTTCGTGTAAGTTGGGACCATTTCGCGTAATCTGAAAAATTTCAGATTTATTTGAACAAAACCGTTAAAGACCTGAAAATGCAACTCTATTTATTTTTTAGTCAAATTTATTGCAAATGGTGGGATGAGGAAGATGAGCTTAATCAATTGGATTGATTTTCCTAGCTTAGGTGATGACAGGGGAGGATTGGTCGCTCTCGAAATCGGCATGGAAAAGGCAATCCCTTTTGATATCAAGCGTGTCTACTATATTTACCATACCGCCGAAAATGTTAGTCGAGGGTTTCATGCGCACCGTAACTTAAAGCAAGTTGCTATTTGCGTCATAGGAAAACTAAGAATGGTCCTTGACAATGGATTAGTGCGCGAAGAGTGCTGGATGGACAACCCTACCAAAGGGATACTAATTGAAAGCATGATTTGGCGAGAAATGCACGACTTTAGTGATGACTGTATTTTGTTAGTACTGGCTAGCGAACACTACGATGAGTCGGATTATATCCGAAACTATGAATATTTTATAGAGGCCGCGAAAAATGCCTAGTATTCACTCGCTGGCAGATGTCAAAAGCGAAAACATCGGAGCCGACACCCGAATTTGGCAATTCAGTATTGTTTTTGAAGGGGCCGTCATAGGCAGTAACTGCAATATCTGCGCACATACCTTAATCGAGAGTGATGTTGTGATTGGAAACAATGTCACCATAAAATCAGGTGTGTTTTTGTGGGACGGCACCCGCATTGAGGACGACGCTTTTATCGGCCCCAATGCTACGTTCACAAATGACCCCATGCCGAGATCGAAAATTTATCCTGATGCCTTTATGGGCGTAACAATTATGAAAGGGGCCAGCATTGGCGCCAATGCAACGCTGCTGCCCGGTGTTACGGTAGGTTCATACGCGATGGTGGGGGCGGGGGCAGTTGTAACAAAGAACGTTCCAGACCGGGCTGTAGTTATTGGCAACCCTGCAACAATCATTAGGTATGTAGAAAAATGATTAGCTTTCTCGATTTGAAGAAAATCAATGCTGCGATGCGTGAAGAGTTAATTGAATCTTGCGCTCGAGTCATTGATTCAGGCTGGTTTATCGGCGGCGATGAACTTTCTAACTTTGAAACACAATTTTCCACCTATACGCAAAGCCGCCATTGCATTGGTGTCGCGAATGGTCTCGACGCTCTAAACCTGACACTGCGCGCATGGAAGGAACTCGGTAAGATCAAGGAAGGGGATGAAGTGATCGTTCCCGCTAACACCTATATTGCGAGCATTCTTGCGATCACTGAAAATCGGTTGACACCCGTGTTAGTGGAGCCGGACGCAGCGACCTATAATTTGAATCCCCTGCTTGTTGAAGCAGCCATCACACCCAAGACTCGGGTAATCATGGCGGTGCACTTGTATGGGCAGCTATGCGATATGGCAGCTTTAACGTCTTTGGCGAAACGAAATAACCTCCTTGTATTGGAGGATTCAGCACAAGCACATGGCGCCCGTCATAATGGTCGTTGCGCGGGGAGCTGGGGCGATGCATCCGGATTCAGTTTTTACCCTGGGAAAAATCTCGGAGCTTTGGGTGATGCGGGCGCGATCACAACTGACGATGATGAATTGGCTGATACCGTGAGAGCACTGCGGAATTATGGCTCGCATGAAAAGTACAAAAACCTCTATCAAGGCGTAAATAGCCGTCTCGATGAAATTCAAGCAGCTATGCTGAGCGTAAAACTCAAGTATCTGGATGAGCAGACCAATGTTCGCAGAGAAGTCGCCCAGAAATACATGGAAGGCATCCAAAACCCTGGCATAACGCTGCCGTTGGCGGCGGGCACACCAGTGCAATCTCTTGAAAGTCATGTATGGCATGTATTTGTTATTCGATGCGAACGACGCGATGAGTTGCAGCAGCACCTGCTCGCCCAAGGAATTCAAACGATCATTCACTACCCTGTTCCAGCTCACCAACAACAGGCCTACCAGCAATGGGAATCACGTAGTTACCCTCTGACCGAGGCGATACATAAGCAAGTATTGAGCCTACCGATAAGCCCTGTCATGACACCGTCAGAAGTTGATTCTGTCATTTCAGCTGTCAATAATTTTGTGTGTAAAGTGTGAGCTAATGACTGCATCATTAATACGACTCTGGAAAAGTCTTGCACTAAAGAGGAAGGTACAGCTATCTATCATCCTTGTTCTTATGATAATTGCGTCCTTTGCAGAAGTTCTGAGCATTGGCGCGATAGTTCCATTTCTAGCGGTCCTGATCAATCCAGAAAAAATAATGGATCAACCTCTGGCGAGCAGCATGCTCGCAGCGCTAGGTATCACCCAAGCTGACGGACTGCTGCTCCCCCTCACCGTCATTTTCGCGTTTGCAGCGATTCTATCCGGGGTCAGTCGTTTTATTTTGATGTGGGCACAGAACCGCTTCAGCTCCGCCGTGGGTAGTGATTTGGCTGGTGGTATATACAAGGCAGTCATACATCAACCGTACAGCATGCACCTATCGCGAAATAGCAGTGAGGTCATTACAGCTATTTTCAACAAAGTTGACACTGTTGTTCGTGAATTTCTCATACCCACATTAACGATTGCCAGCTCGGTTTTCATGATGCTCGCGATACTTATCATCGTGCTGACGATTGATCCAGTTGTTGCATTTTTAGCATTTTTCAGTTTTGGCAGCGTCTACCTCTTAGTGATTATCGCCACAAAAAAGCAACTGGGGAAAGACAGTCTTGAGGTGAGCTCCAGCGCGGATAAACTTCTAAAGTTACTGAACGAAAGCCTTGAAGGAATTCGCGACGTCATCATCGACTCTTCCCAGCTGACTTATCGGAAAGACTTCGATGCAGCCGACTCAAAATTACGCAGAGCCAAAGCCAACATACAAATTATCGCGAATGCGCCCCGCTATACGATAGAATCGTTTGGTATGTTGATGGTTGCGGTCTTCGCCTACTGGCTCGCACAGCAACCAGGAGGTTTGTTAGCCTCTATCCCAATGCTGGGAGCATTGGCACTTGCCGCTCAACGCTTATTACCAGTATTACAACAATCCTACGCCGCGTGGGCCTGCATTAGAGGCGCCCATGATTCCTTATTGGATGTACTTGACCTCCTTCCAGAAACAGATATTCAGTTCGCCACAGACACTCCCCGAACTCATCAACCTTTCAATGAGTCACTGTCACTTAATGCTGTTTCTTTCCGCTATAGTGAAGATGGCCCGTGGGTTCTGAAGGACATCAATCTCAAGATCCCTAAGGGGGGGCGTGTCGGACTGATCGGAGCAACAGGGAGTGGTAAAAGCACACTGCTTGACATGTTAATGGGCTTACTAACCCCAACCGAAGGTACCTTCTTAGTAGACAACGAACAAATTACAACAACCAATTGCCGAAACTGGCAAGCTAACATAGCACATGTACCTCAACTTATATTTCTATCCGACGCCTCTGTAGCTGAAAATATCGCCTTTGGTATACCTTATCAAGATATAGAATTTGATCGCGTTCGACGGGCTGCAGAAAAAGCTCAAATGGCGGAAGTTATCGAGTCGTGGGCAAATGGCTACGATACGCCGGTAGGAGAAAGAGGCGTTTTTTTATCCGGCGGCCAGCGTCAACGTATCGCAATTGCAAGAGCCTTTTATAAAGAAGCAAAGGTTATTGTCTTGGATGAAGCGACCAGTGCACTTGACAGCAAAACCGAGCTCGATGTAATGCGAGCAGTAGAAGAGCTGGGAGATATAACATTGATCGTTATTGCTCATCGACTCAACACCCTCAAGGGATGTGACACAGTGATCGAAATAGAGAATGGCGTAATAATAAAGAGCGGTTCCTATGAGTCTCTATGTGCAGCACAGTAAAACAGTCCGTGAGAATCTCGGCTCATTAACAATAGGCTTTAGATTTTATGAGTGATAATACTCACCCCATAAGCAAACACGATTGCACTATTATAATAAACTCATGCGACAGTTATGAAGATGTGTGGCTACCTTTTTTTAGTGCTTTCAAGGATATGTGGCCAGATTGCGACTGCAAGATCATCCTGAATACCGAGCACAAAAGTTTTAGCTTTGAAGGACTACAAATAGTCACCTTAAACCTAAGTCCGGCTGAGGGTAAAAAGCCCTGGGGATGGAGGCTGCGTAAATCATTATCCTTAGTGGATACCGAATTTGTGGTCTCGCTATTTGACGACTTTATCTTAGAAGCACCGGTCAATAAGGAAAAATTAGCCCTATGCATTCAAGAAATGAAAAACAATACTAAAATCAGCGTTTTTTATTTTAATAACATTCCGGGCATCAACACACCAGAACCAAAATACGACGGATTTGAACTAATCGGTCAAAGAAACGACTATCGATTGAACTCAGCACCTGCAATATGGAAGACCCAAAAACTCCTGAGATTTACAGGAGAACTGGATTCGCCATGGGCTTGGGAGTTTTTTGGAAGTGCGCGGACCTATCATAGCAGCGACCAATTTTATTGCGCCCAGGGAGAAAAGGAAAATACGTTTATCTACAACTACAAACTGGGTGGTGCGATACGCAGGGGCAAGTGGGTTTCAAGTGTGATAACCCCTGTCATAAAAAAATATAATATCCCCCTAGATCTTGAGCAAAGGGGAGTTGCCAGCGAGTCACTTTCAGATGGCAAATATAGCTTAAAGTGGAAACTGGATTTTTTCTTATTGGGCTTCAAGATGATTGGATTTGACGCCTTCATCTTCCTCTACAGAGTTTTAGTCAAAAAGCTGTCTAAGCGCTTTAAAAGGTACATTGCATGACCAAGGAAAACTTCACTTTTTCAGTGATCACGTTCAATCACGAATCGTACATAATTGAACACCTTGAAAGTATAAGGTTTCTGATCGAAAATTTCGGATCGGCGTACAATTTTAATCTGATCATCGCGGATGATGGCTCGCGAGACCGAACCATTGAACTAGCAAATCAATGGCTCGTAGTATATAAAGCCTTATTTTCCAATATCAAAGTTCTGGCCGATGGTACGAATCGAGGCACATGTTTTAACTACACCCGTCTATGGCCGCTGATTGAAGGCGATTTATTCAAAATAACGGCCGGCGACGATGTGTACTCGTGCATAAATATTTTTAAAGAGACGGAACGTTTAAGACACAACGACTTCTTCTCAGGCTTGCCATTGCTGTTAATTGACGGAAAGATTGGTGAGTCACGCTCCACTATCTTCCACATTTTGGCGACGGACGTTATCTATAAAGGAAAAAAGCTTATAGAGCGCCTGAAAGGCATCAGCAGCATTAATACGCCAAGTCTATTCTGCAATAAAAAGTTCCTGAAGGACAAAAAATTATTTGATTTTATAAACAGCTATAGTGTTACTGAAGATTTTCCAATGATGGTGAAAATCGCAAGCACTTATGAAAATACCAATTTCATACAATCCAAAGAGATATATATTTACTATAGACGCACCTCTGGCTCGACCTACCTTATTCGAGGGTCCGACTTCGACCTGGACAAACTAAAAATATTTGACTACATGTTATCTAATGAAAAAAGATGGCCGGACAGACTAATTCTTAAAAACAGAATATATTGCTACAAGCTCAACAACCCCCTCCTCAAAAAGTTACTAAATATTGGATATCATCTATACCTATTTAAAGTAGCTGTGAATTTACTCCCAATCATCAAGGCTTGCTCAGAATCACCCTCCTCGACGCCCATACATCAAGCACACTACGACCTTATTGCAAACAGAGCAGCTGTTTTTTTGGAAAGTATGCAGAACCATACAATCACACAATAAAACTGCAAAGGCCAGATATATATGCCGGTAATTGACTACAAGGCAGAGCAACACAATCTTTAAGGATTTTAAGAATGAGTACAGCAAAGATCTATGCACCGCTACTACTAGTCGAAGCCTATTTATTATTCGGGTTGTGGCTGTTCTTTTTTGGACCTATTTATTGGCCACTAGAAAATCAGGCCGAATTCCTCGGCTTCATTTTTTTATACCATGTTTTTTTCATTACCGGGTACATGCTGCAAAGCTCGTTTTTTACAAAAAAACAAGGACTGGAGCCTACCCTCAAATATACATCAACAGACGATAACATATTCCTAAGACACTTCTGGCTTATACTATTCTTGGCCTTTGCCACAAACATAATACTACATAGAAACACTACACTCTCCAATTCATACATCCCAGATAATTTTTTTTCTAACCTCTATAGAGGGCTGGTATTACCTTGGGAGGCCAGAGCATTCTATGCGTCAGAAGCATCCACGATTGGTTTTGTAAGGAACCCGTACATCACAGCGATAACTTTATTTACCGGGCCGTTCAAGTACATGCTATTGCCAGGCCTTGTATTCTATTGGCACGCGTTGAGTAACACTCAAAAAATTGCGGGAATGCTTGTCCTGACTATTCCGTTACTGACTGGAGTCATTGCCAGCTTGAGCGTGATAAACTTTTCTTATGTTTTTATTATCACAACCTGCCTAGGTGTATTAGTTGCATCAAACAAATCCCAAGGAGTCATTTCCACAATTAAACAACGGAAGTTCTTTTTAGCGTTTTTAGCATTTATGTTGCTATTTTCTTTCTGGCAGTTCTATAGCGTAAAATCTGCGCACTCACCTTATCAAGTTATCATCGAGAACAGCAAACCTCAGTCCATTAATTACTTAAAGCAAAAAGGAATTGCTTTTAAAAGCGAAGATCCAGGCGCTGAAAAATCCAACATTATGGATATTTATGAAAAACTAACCAGCTATATGGTTCAAGGCTACTATGGAATGTCAATTTCGCTCGATGAAGACTTCCAGTCTTCGTATGGCATTGGGCACTCGGTATTTTTGCAAAAAACTTTCGCGCAGCACTTAGGAATTGATGTAAGAGATAAAACTTTCCCACATAAAATTACTGAAAAATGGGATGAATTTGTTTATTGGCACTCTTTTTACACCTATATAGCCAATGACGTTGGCTTCTGGGGAGTAGCCGTCATCATGCTGATACTGGGTGCTTACTTCTCATACGTGTATCTTTCGGCCGTTCTACAGGATAACTTTTATGCCAAAATGCTACTTCCCTTGTTCGGCATTCTCTTTTTGTATATTCCGGCAAACAATCAGATCTTCGGTTTTCTTGAATCAATGAGCTCTTTCTGGATTCTGACGCTGCTTTTTATTCTGTCCAAAAAAGCTCGCGTCAGTGGTTACGCTGAAGGTAAAAATACTTAGTGATGTGCTGACTATTACGCGTGCTTGTCCTCGTACGGACAAAGCCGCGTCTGCCATTCCACCGTTTTCTAGAGGATTCTATTTTGTCAATATATGATTTTGACCGTAAGCGCTCCATGAACCCCACATTTTAAAGGTGGGGATCTATGGCTATCTTGGAATTTGCGGCGTGCAGTTCCATGGCAGCAAGGCCTCGAAGTCTTCTACGCTCGAGGCTTGTGGCAGGCGCTCAAGTGCGTGGCGCAGCCACGCATAGGGCTCTTGGCCGTTGGCTTTGGCCGTCTCGACCAGGCTGTAAAGTTGAGCGCTGGCCGTCGCGCCTTTGGGCGTGTCGCTGAACAGCCAATTCTTGCGCCCGATAACGAAGGGCCGGATGGCCCGCTCGGCCGCATTGTTGTCGATCGGCAAGTAACCGGCTTCGGTGTAGCGCACCAACTTCATCCAGTTGCTGGCCAGGTAGCTGATGGCTTTGCCCAGTGCATTTTGCGCTGTCACTTGTGGCTGGGTTTTCTCCAGCCATGTTTGCAACTGCGCCAACACCGGCAGGCTGTTTTGCTGTCGGCTTTCGTGGCGCTGTTCATCGCCGACTTCTTTTAAATCTCGCTCGATACCGTACAGCTTGTTGATCAGATTCAGGGCGATATCGGCACGCCCGGTTTTGCCTTTAGGCTGCACCTTTTGCGCCTCGACAAACTTGCGTCGCGCATGTGCCCAACAGCCTAAACGTTCGACACCAGATTGCGCGCCCAAGGCGTTATAACCGGCGTAATCGTCGGTCATCAGGTAGCCGCGATAACCTTCGAGCAGGCGCGACGGAACCTCCTGCGCCCGGCTGGTCGAGTAGTCAAAAAGGATCACAGGCTGATTCGGCGGCCCGCCGGTTTGCACCCACATCCAGGATTGGCTGGTTGGCTCTCGAGCTGGCTCTTTCATCACCTGGACACGCGTTTCGTCGCAGTGGATCACACGACTTTCCAGCAGCCGATCCCGCATCAAGTTGAGCAAGGGTTGCAGGTGTTCGCCGCACTGGATAACCCAGCGCGCCAAGGTTTGTCGTGGAATATCGACGCCGTGGCGACCGAGTACTTTTTCGAAGCGATGCAGTGGCAGGCCATCGACGTATTTGGTCGTCAGCAACATCGCCAAAACGCTGGGGCTGGCCATGCTCTTTTCAATCAGTTGATCCGGTTTGTCAGCAGTAACCAGCGCGGTTTCACAGCCACGGCAGGCCTAGACCTTGCGCACATGTTTGATCACGCGGATTTGCATCGGCACGATCTCGAGCTGCTCGCTGATTTCCTCGCCAATGCTGTATTTACGGCAACCGCAGACGCAGGTCAGCTCGTGATCGGGCAGTTCGTGAATGACTTCGATACGCGGAAGATCGGCGGGCAGAGGCTTGCGTTTGCCCCGTCGCGTGGTTGGAGCTACGACCTCTTCTTCAACCGTTTCGTCGACAGGCTCGGCCACGCTTTCAGCTTCGTTGAACAAGGCCATTTGCGGGGTCGTGGGATCGGCTGTCTGCTCTGACTTGCGCCCGAAAAGTCGCTGACGCAACAGCGCGTTTTCTTCTTCAAGATGAACGATCTTGCCCTTATCCGACTCGCGCTCACTCAGCATTTGCTCAAGCAGTTGCTTGAGCAAAACAGGGTCGTTAGGAAGGTCTTTGGGCATGGAAATCATGCCCTGGATTATACCGAATCAGGCGACGAATAGAGGCGTCAAAACTTGATGCGGACGGTTGCGCCACAAATCAAAACCGTCCAATAACCAGTTGAGTTCTTGAACCGTCAGCACGATGGCTTCATCCGAACAATCCGGCGATGTTTTGAAGCGCTCAGACTCCAGTCGCTTTAGCCAAAGGCAAAAGCCGTTGCGCTCCCAATACAAAATCTTCACTCGGTTTCGAGGCTTGTTGAGGAACACGAAAAGCACCGGGTCAAACACCGCGACCTTAATATCCAGTTCGACCAAAGCGGCGAGGCCATCGATGGATTTTCGGAAGTCGACGGGCTTGGGGTAGAGATAGACTTTTTCGACTTTTGCGTCGGGACGCATCATGAGGCGCTGGCTCCGGAAAGGAATCGGAAGCACAGCATCGGGGATCAGGTGATGACTTTGAATGTGGGGTTTATGGAGCGCTTACTTTTGACCAAACGGGATATGAGGTTGAAGCGAGACATAACCTCCGAGGGGAAACTATAGGAAACGTTGCTCTGTCGGGAAAAACTGGCGTGTGCTGCGGACTAGCACATTGAGAGTGGGGTGTTCACGTACAAGTAGACTAAGCATGGAAGCATGGGGACTTCAGCCCCATCCCAAGTAGTGATTACAGCCCACTGTCATAGCCTTAGGCTGATATGCTCGCTAGTAATCAAGCTGATGGAGATCGAACCGACAACTCGGCATCACAGTGCCGCTGAGTGTACATCCAGTCGACAATCTCGCCTTCCGGGCTGTAGCCGCTTACGGTGCTTTTCAAGATCTGCCTGACGAGGATGTAATCATTCTCCTCAACGCCAGCCAACAGAGCTTGCAACCTTACTTTGAGAACATCCCAGGTTAGAAACTCCTCGCTCGCTCGCATAATCATCGGATGGCTCGTGGCTACGACGTTGTCGCCTATCAACAACTCCTCATAAAGTTTTTCACCCGGGCGTAACCCACTGAAATTGATCAGGATATCTCCGTGTGGATTCTTATCCGAGCGAACACTCAAGCCCGACAGATGAACCATCTTTTCAGCAAGCTCCACGATCTTCACAGGCTCGCCCATGTCGAGCACGAACACATCTCCGCCAAGACCTAAAGAACCCGCCTGAATTACCAACTGAGCAGCCTCAGGTATTGTCATGAAATAACGCGTGATCTTGGGGTGAGTAACGGTTAACGGCCCTCCCGCTTGGATCTGCTTGTGGAACAAAGGGATAACCGAGCCCGACGAGCCTAGTACATTGCCAAAGCGAACCATGGTGAAACGTGTTTTATTGACGCGAGAAATTTTCGATGTATCACCAAACAGAACCGGCGCCAGCTCCCGGCTCAACGCTTGCAACACGAGTTCTGCAAGACGCTTGGTGCTGCCCATTATATTTGTCGGCCGCACAGCCTTGTCGGTTGAGATAAGCACGAAATTTTCGACGCCTGCCTGCAAGGCAGCTTGAGCTGTATTAAGTGTCCCTATTACATTATTAAGAATGCCCTCGGCAATATTATGTTCCACCATGGGCACATGCTTATAGGCAGCTGCGTGGTAGACCGTATCAACGGACCAGACCTTCATTATTTCGAGTAGCCTATCCTGATGTCGCACCGAGCCGAGAATAGGTAACAGCTTTACGTCCAGAGCCTCAGAATCAATGCGTTTCTCAAGCTCGGACAGGATGCAGTACAAGTTGTATTCACCATGATCAAACAGCAGCAAAGTCGTCGGCCCTAGCGTCAATATCTGCCGGCAGAGTTCCGAGCCAATAGAGCCACCCGCCCCCGTTACCATAACCACACGCTGCTTTATGCATTGTTCCAACAACTCATCCTGAGCCGGCACGGGATCCCGGCCCAACAAGTCGGCAATATCTACTTCCTGAATATCATCGACCTTAACTCGACCACTCGCCAAGTCCATGAACCCTGGGACGCTTCGCACGTGTAGCGGATAGCTCTCAAGGTACGCCAGTATTTCCCGGCGGCGCGCCCTTGTAGACGAAGGAATTGCAAGCAACAGCTCCTCCGCCCCCGTCTCGTTGATCATTCGTTGGATATGCTTCGGCTTATAAACCTGCAGTCCGGAAATCACGCGATCGGCAATACTATTATCGTCATCAATAAAGGCAACAGGTCGCATCAGTTTGCCTATGCGTAAAGCGGCCACCAGTTGATTACCGGCCGCCCCAGCGCCGTAAATAACTACCTTGGTCAGGCCGTCATCGCGGTTTGTAAAAGGAACGTGTTGAGCCGCAGCAAACCAGTCTCCAAGGAAGTACTGACGCATCCCCAGGCGCAGGCCGCCTATGATGACCATGCTCAGCCACCAATAGTTGAATACAATCGAACGAGGGACAACGGTCTGATGATTGCTATAAAGGTATACGACCAATGCTAACAACAAGGCTGACAGGCTAACCGCCTTGATGATGGCGATTAGTGCGTCATTTCCAAAATAACGCATGACAGCACGGTACATACCGAAGTTGATAAAAAGCGGAATAGCGATAACCGGCGCACTGAGGAACAGCCACAAATGGACGACAAACGGGTTGTTCAGATCATCAAATCCCAGACGAACGACAAACGCCAGCCATAGCGCCACCCAGACGAGCACGATATCCGTGACGACTTGCAAAATGCGTTTTTGCCTGCGTGGCAAGCCCACGAGGCGGGTGCGTAGACTATCCATAAACCCTTTTTATACCTCAGTCCTGAGTATCGCCAGAAAAACGGCAGTTCTATGTTGTGGCGCGTGTGATTCCCTAACGATGCCGCCAACAAATTATTCGGTTTTTTCCAGCTCACCTGCATGAAACTTGATAGCCAGCAGTATCAACGGAACATAAGCCAGAAGCAGCCCCAAGACACCATCCAAGCCTAATCCGACACAGATACCGATGGGCAGCAGCCAGAACAAGTTGATCACCGTCACCGCCAGCGTTACGGGTAAATGCCGCCCTGCCTGGCGTGATGCGTACTGATAAGCATGACTGCGATGCGCCTCGTATACCTTGTCCCCACGCAGCAAGCGACGCCCTAGGGTAAAGGTTGCATCAACAATAAATACACCCAGTAAAATGAGCCAGACCCAAAGCAACTCACTCGCCACCCAAGCGGCCTGCAATGAGAGTACGCCGATCACAATGCCAAGAAATCCGCTGCCCGCATCCCCCATGAAAATGCGCGCTGGCGGGAAATTCCAGTATAGGAAACCGAGCACAGAAAAGGCCAGCAGCAACGGCCCCAACATGATCGCTTCATTACCGGTCAGCCAGTAAACAAGACAAACTCCGAGACAGGCACAGACAGCTTCGACGCTAGCAATTCCATCAATCCCATCCATGAAATTATACAAATTGAGCATCCAGACCAAGTACATGGCGGCCAGCAAATACCCGAGCCAGCCGAGGTCCAGATCAACCCCCAACAATTTGATAACGGGCAGGCCTCCCATGCATAAAAGCGCCCAGCCTGCCGCAACAAAATGCGCCAGCAAACGCCAACGCGCTGCGATGTGACCATGATCATCAAGGAAACCCACCACAGCAATCAGTGCTCCGCTCCCCAGCAATGCCCAGGCAGCCTCCCAACTGATCGATCCAGAGCATGCCATCAAGCCTACCGATGCCAAATACGTCAGAACGATAGCAACGCCGCCACCTCGCGGCGTCGGTACTGTGTGGGAACTGCGTCCGTTGGGAATGTCCATTAGACTACGTGCCAAGGCATAGCGGCGTAGTATCCAAGTCAACAAAAGCGACGCTATTAGCGCCGCGGCGAATACCAACCAGGGGGTCATGTAAGATTAGGTTCCTGAAACAAAATACGGACAAGAAAGGCTCCGAATTCATCGCAGTCCCCATCAAGCCGATAATTTTTTAAAAGACTGTCTGGCTATCTATTACAGCAAATTGTCGCTTTGCTATGTGCGGAAATGCCGGAGCTCAGCGCTCTAGCAGTTATTCAGACGCCAGCATTGAGCAAGTCGGCACACCAAATCCCGTAGCCGTTGAGCCTGCAAGCTCGACCACGTACCTCAACAGTATTTTGTTCATCATTTGTCATTTCGCCTCAAGGTACCTTTCCTTAAAAGCACCTCGAGGCGTTCAAACAACGTCGCCTTTGAAAAGTGCTCAACGTAGTAACGTCTACCAGACTCTCCCATTGCCTCGCGCTCAGACACAGGCAATGCGCTCATGGCACGTACGATCTCGGCCAGCCCAGCGGCATCGCCAGCCGAGCAAGCCATACCTGCAGCCGATTCGACAACGACCCGGGCAGCTTCGCCATCGATCATGGCAATAATGGGCTTCCCTGACGCCAGGTACGCCTGAACCTTGCCGGGAATGGTTTTTTCGAAGACTTCATTTGTCTTCAATGACACCAACAGCGCGTCTGCCATCGCAAAAAGTGCGGGCATTTTTTCCAACGGATGCCGTCCTAACAGTAGGACATTGTCCAACCGGTACTCTGCTACATGTTTGGCCAACCATTCACTTGCCCGACCATTTCCAACGATCACCCAGCGAACAGGTAATTCAGTCTTGATCGTTTTTGCTGCCGCCATAATGGCCGGGAAATCCTGGGCCTCACCGATGTTCCCTGCGAAAAGGACCGTGAAGACTGACTCATCACGGTTCAGCAAGTCAGAAGCCGCCTGCACATCGCCAGAAAAATCGTCCTCGGCCCAGCTTGGGAAGTACACCAACCGATCGGGTGAAATCGAACGAGTGCAATACTTCCTGACATCCTCGTCAAAGGACCGCGACTGTAACAACAGATAATCAGCGCGATTGTAGATCCAAGACACCATTTTCCCGACTAAACCAAGCAACTTTGGATTTTTGATTACCCCTATCGCATTCAGGGTTTCCGGCCACAAATCCAAGACCCAGACAAATACTGGTGCATTTTTCAGACGTCCAAGTACCAATGCTGGGATAGCCGCCATAATAGGCGATACGCCATAAACGAAGATTGAGTCGAACGACTGTCCCCGCAACTTGTAGCAGCCAAAGGTTGAAGCACTGGTAAAAAAAGACAGGTAATTCAAGGCGAGCGTAATGCTATGACTGCCCCGCGCTAACATCGGAACCCGAATAATGCGTGCCCCCTTATAGCGAGAGAACTGCGCGGGATCACGCAGGTAATCGCTATAGACCTGCCCTTCCGGATAGTTGGGTTGCCCCGTGAGTACCGTGACCTCATGGCCTTTGGCGACGAAACCTTCAACCATGTTATTGATGCGCATGTTTTCGGGCCAAAAATACTGGGTGACCACTAAAACCTTGAGCGGGCGTTCCTGAGTGAGCCTATCCAATCAGTATTGCTTCCATACAGTACGCATGACGTAGTCGCGATAGCTGTGGATGATCCTCGCGACCTTCTCAGAAACGTTCGGCATGCTGTAGTCCGCGACGAGGCGCAACGTGCGCTCCTGGCCACTGGCTTGGCTTTCCAACAATTGCAAACCTTGCATAACACGCTCAGTTTCCAGGCCAACCATCATGACAGCAGCCTCTTCCATCCCCTCTGGACGCTCATGGGCTTCACGCATGTTCAGCGCGGGGAAGTTGAGGATTGAAGACTCTTCATTGATAGTACCGCTGTCCGAGAGGGCAGCCTTGGACGTCAGTTGCAGCTTGTTGTAATCCTTAAAGCCGAGTGGCTTGAGCAGTTGCACATTTCTGTGAAAAATCACACCCATGGCATCTACACGTTTTTGTGTCCGCGGATGCGTACTCACAATTACTGGAAAATCATAATGCGCTGCAACCGTATTAAGCACATCGACCAACTTGAGGAAGTTCTTATCGGAATCGATATTTTCCTCACGATGGGCACTCACGACAAAAAACTTTCCGGCCTCAAGCCCCAATCGCTCCAAAACATCCGAAGCCTCAATACCTTCACGGTAATAGTTGAGCACCTCATACATCGGGCTGCCAGTTTTAATCACCATATCCGGCGACAGACCTTCGCGTAACAAGTAATCGCGCGCAATACTGCTATAGGTCAGATTAATATCTGCTGTGTGGTCAACGATGCGCCGATTGATTTCTTCTGGAACGCGCATATCGAAACAGCGATTGCCGGCTTCCATATGAAAAGTTGGAATCTTACGACGTTTCGCCGGAATGACCGCCATACAACTATTGGTGTCACCGAGCACCAATAAGGCCTCTGGCTTCGTTTCTTCCAGTATCTGGTCTACAGCAATGATCACGTTGCCGATAGTCTGCGCACCGCTGGAGCCCGCCGCATTGAGAAAGTGGTCTGGCTTGCGAATACCGAGATCCTGGAAAAAAATCTCGTTTAATTCATAATCATAATTCTGCCCGGTGTGCACCAGGATGTGTTCACAATGTTCATCCAACTTAGCCATCACCCGCGACAAGCGGATGATTTCCGGACGAGTGCCCACAACCGTGACAACTTTCAGCTTTTTCATCTAAATACTCTTTCCAGAATCATTAACATCGGAATTTTCGACCAAAATGACGGCCTCATGCCTTCCGCAGATCAAGCTCGAGTTCCAACCGGCATTGCAAAAGTATCTGGCCGATCGCGGTCGAAGATCTCATTAGCCCACAACATGACGACCATCTCATCGTCACCGACGTTAGTAATATCGTGAGTCCAACCAGGCACCGTTTCCACAACCTGGGGGCGCTCCCCATCAGTGTGCAACTCGTAAAACTCGCCAGAAACGATATGGCGAAATCGGAAGCAAGCCTTGCCGTTGATAACCAGAAATTTTTCAGTTTTGCTGTGGTGGTAATGCCCGCCACGGGTAATACCTGGATGAGCAGTGAAATAGGAGAATTGGCCACTGTCCTTGGTCTTCAGCATCTCAACAAAAACACCACGCGGATCGCCGTGTTTTTTCACCTCATAGGTGAAGTGCTCGACAGGCAGGTAGCTGACATAGGTCGAATAGAGCGCACGTACCAATCCTGTGCCAACGGCTTCACTGATCAACGTGTCACGACTCTCGCGGAATGCATGTAACTGGTCCGCCAGCGCACCCACAGAGATTTTATATACCGGTTGCACCTGCACAACCGAATCGCTGGAAGAGCCAGCATCCATGACTCGAATGAAACAATCGACGACATCGTCGATATAGACCAGGCTAATCACGGCGTCCCGGTCATTGACTTGAATGGGCAAGCCACGGGTGATGTTGTGGCAAAAAGTGGCAACGGCGGAGTTGTAATCAGGACGCGCCCACTTACCAAACACATTAGGTAAGCGCAAAACCTCTACCCTGGAACCATGGCTCGACCGAAGGTCATTCAGTGCCTGCTCGGCCGCCAACTTGCTGACACCATAGGGGTTATCACGATCTGCCTGGGTCGACGAGGTATAAAGCACCGGTATGGATCTACCGCTAGTCTTGATCGCTTGACAAAGTGCAAGCGTCAGATCGGTATTTCCAACTTTGAATTCTTCTGGTGATTGCGGCCGATTGACCCCAGCCAAATGAAACACAAAATCACAATCAACCACTCGCGCAGCCAGCTCGGCGATACTGTTTTCCCGAGTGAAGGAGACGACCTCTATATCCTTGCGCTCCCTCAGGTGCGCAATCAGATTCTTACCGATAAAGCCATTGGCGCCAGTGATCAATACTTTCATCACTCACTCCTCGGGCGTAGCTTGTTCGCCACGCTGAATCGCCTGCATGAACTCAAGCTTGAGCAAGAGACGTTCCATACCAGCCACATCCAAACGCTCGGTATTGTGAGAGTTGTAATCTTCCGTACGGGAAATTTTCTCCTCACCTTGCTCCACAAATTTGGAGTAGTTCAGGTCGCGCAGATCGGGTGGCACTCGATAATAGTCACCCTTATCTTCGGCACAAGCCATTTCCTCACGACTCAACAGCGCCTCGAAGAGTTTCTCGCCGTGACGCGTGCCGATCACTTGAATGGGATGTTCTGGCTTGCCGAGCATGCCGGTCAACGCTTTGGCGAGGGTCTCAACCGTTGCTGCTGGAGCCTTCTGCACGAACAGGTCGCCGTTGCGACCGTGCTCGAATGCATACAACACCAGATCGACAGCATCCGCGAGCGTCATCATGAATCGACTCATGTTTGGATCAGTCAGGGTCAACGCTTGCCCTGCACGAATCTGCTCGATGAAGAGCGGGATCACAGACCCACGCGAAGCCATAACATTGCCATAGCGAGTGCCACAGATAACGGTTTTCTGGTCATCCACATTGCGGGATTTGGCCACCATCACTTTTTCCATCATTGCCTTGGAAATACCCATGGCATTGATAGGATAGACAGCCTTGTCGGTGCTCAAACACACCACACGCTTGACTGCGTTCTGGATCGCAGCTTCAAGAACATTTTCGGTACCGATAACGTTCGTCTTAACCGCTTCCATCGGGTGAAACTCGCAGGAGGGAACCTGCTTGAGTGCTGCCGCATGAAAAATGTAATCCACGCCGCGGGTAGCGTTAAGTACGCTTTGATAATCACGCACATCGCCGATATAAAATTTCAGTTTGGCGCTAGCGTAACGCTTACGCATATCATCCTGCTTCTTCTCATCTCGACTGAAGATGCGGATTTCAGCGATATCGCTGCTGAGGAAACGTTTGAGTACTGCGTTGCCAAATGAGCCAGTGCCACCGGTGATAAGAAGTGTTTTTCCGCTAAACATAATGAGTCCTAAAGCAACGCGCACTGCACAACAAGCTTCTAGCCGGCCAATCACACCTCAACACCTGCCATTCCATCAGTCTACTAACCCGCAGAGCATGCCAGCGGTGAAGATACTCAAGGAAAACGTCGGAGTTTGCTTGCCTACAGCCTGAAAAGCAGATGTGTGTGTGTGTGCAGTTAAAGATGAGGAATTTTAAAATGGAGCCCATTTTAAGCTCTGCATTCTCAATGTCAAAAGCGAAGGCAGATAAATAACGTGCTGGAGCGCGCTTTAACTGTCACATCAGGATGGAACCTGCCTTAGCAGGATCAGAACACACGGCTGCAACAGCCGATCAATTTTTTGTAGATGAGGCTATGGGCCGCCAATCTGCTTAGCCCTTTTGGCGAGCGTTCCTTCGGCCTACCAACAACGCGAGCATAGGCCCAACAAACATTCCGAGAATTAGTGCCAATGTCACAATAACCGAAATTGGAAGCTCGGCTGTAGGCCAGCCAAAAAACACCAGTGAGGCGGCTTGCTGGTTTTCCAGCACAAAGATCAATACAAAAAGAGCGACAAACAAAGCAACCAAAATCAAAAAAGCGCGCTTGGCTCTACGCATAGCTCCCCCGATCAAAATAGACTCAGACATCCTCTTCCTCATCCTCATTCACCCGATCCCGCAATTCCTTCCCCGGCTTGAAATGAGGCACAAACTTCCCATCCAGGCTGACGGACTGGCCGGTTTTCGGGTTACGACCTACACGAGGCGCACGATAATGCAGCGAAAAGCTCCCAAACCCACGGATCTCAATCCGATCGCCGGTAGCTAGGCACTGCGACATCTGTTCAAGCATAGTCTTGATAGCCAGCTCCACATCCTTGGATGAGAGTAGCCCTTGATGGGTGACAATTCGTTCGATCAACTCCGACTTCGTCATATTTTTCCCTTCTTTTTCAAGCAGCTAGGAAAAGCGCTTCGAAGGTTTTAGCATGACTTGATGAATTTGAACAGCCCATGTATCAACTTATCTCCAGGATGGATAAACAGCAGCAAGACACCCGTTGCGCCCTCAATTGCAGATCACCAACATCCTCCGAGTCACCGCCCCTGCCGGGTTCCAGCCGAACAGATAGTCCCCCCCCTCATCCTTGGCGTCACTGGATCTGGTGATCACCTTGTAGCCCTGCATCTTGCACTCACGGGCGGCGCGCTTCTCGCACTTATCCCAGTTGTTGCCAAGGCCCGAGCAGTCGACCTCGATACCGCTGACACCGCGCTTAGCGTGGGTCTTGGCGCTGGTGGCAGAGCAGCCTGCGAGCATTACCACTGCACATATGACGATAAGCCTGTTCATCCAAATCCTTATTGAGTCAGCAACACGAGGATCGCTTTCTGAAGACTATAGTCACTTCAGACCGCCGCCAACACGTCTTGGTTCTAGATGGTTGATTCAACAAATTTCAGGCAAAAAAAGGGGCGACCGAAGTCGCCCCTTTTTATAGCGTTACAGAACTTAGTTCTGCTTAGCCATTGCTTCGCGCAGCAGGGAGGCCATGGTGGTCTCGCCTTTTTCAGCTTCCGGAGCAGCTTTCAGGCTCTGGATAGCTTCTTTCTCTTCCACTTCGTCTTTCGACTTGATGGAGAGCTGGATCACGCGGCTCTTACGATCAACGCTGATGATCTTGGCTTCTACTTCCTGGCCTTCTTTCAGAACGTTGCGCGCGTCTTCAACGCGGTCACGGCTGATTTCGGAGGCTTTCAGAGTCGCTTCGATATCGTTGGCGAGAGTGATGATGGCGCCTTTAGCGTCAACTTCTTTCACGATGCCTTTAACGATTGCGCCTTTGTCGTTCTCTTGAACGTACTCGGAGAACGGATCGCTTTCCAGCTGCTTGATACCCAGGGAGATGCGCTCGCGCTCTGGGTCAACCGACAGGATAACGGTGTCCAGCTCGTCGCCCTTCTTGAAGCGACGAACAGCTTCTTCGCCCACTTCGTTCCAGGAGATGTCGGACAGGTGAACCAGGCCGTCGATGCCGCCGTCCAGACCAATGAAGATACCGAAATCGGTGATCGACTTGATGGTGCCGGAGATTTTATCGCCCTTGTTGAACTGGCCAGAGAAATCTTCCCATGGGTTAGATTTGCACTGCTTGATGCCCAGGGAGATACGACGACGCTCTTCGTCGATGTCCAGAACCATAACTTCCACTTCGTCGCCGACTTGTACGACTTTCGAAGGGTGGATGTTCTTGTTGGTCCAGTCCATTTCGGAAACGTGTACCAGGCCTTCCACGCCTTCTTCCAGCTCTGCGAAGCAGCCGTAGTCGGTCAGGTTGGTTACACGCGCGGTGACGCGAGTGCTTTCTGGGTAACGGGCTTTGATAGCAACCCATGGGTCTTCACCCAGTTGCTTCAGGCCCAGGGAAACACGGTTGCGCTCGCGATCGTATTTCAGAACCTTGACATCGATCTCGTCGCCAACGTTGACGATTTCGGAAGGATGCTTGATACGCTTCCAAGCCATGTCGGTAATGTGCAGCAGGCCATCCACGCCGCCGAGGTCGACGAATGCGCCGTAGTCGGTGAGGTTTTTGACGATACCTTTGACTTGTTGGCCTTCCTGCAGGGATTCCAGCAGAGCTTCACGCTCGGCGGAGTTCTCTGCTTCCAGCACGCTGCGACGGGAAACGACAACGTTGTTGCGCTTCTGGTCGAGCTTGATGACTTTGAATTCGAGTTCTTTGCCTTCCAGGTGCGTGGTGTCGCGCACTGGACGAACGTCGACCAAAGAACCTGGCAGGAACGCACGGATGCCGTTAACGTCGACTGTGAAGCCGCCTTTAACCTTACCGTTGATAACGCCCTTGACCACTTCTTCAGCTGCGAAGGCTGCTTCGAGAACAATCCAGCATTCAGCGCGCTTGGCTTTTTCACGGGACAGCTTGGTTTCACCGAAACCGTCTTCAACCGAGTCCAGAGCAACGTGAACTTCGTCACCGACATTGATTGTCAGATCACCAGCATCGTTGTAGAACTGTTCCAGCGGGATCAGAGCTTCAGACTTCAGACCAGCGTGAACGGTTACCCAGCGAGCTTGGTAATCGATATCAACGATAACACCGGTGATGATGGAGCCTGCCTGAAGGTTCAGGGTTTTTAGGCTTTCTTCAAAGAGTTCCGCAAAGCTTTCGCTCATTTTAATTCCTGTTGATAAGGGCGAAGAATACGCCCATCTCCACACCCCAGACGGTGTGGGTCAGTTTCAGTTAAAAGAAGCCACCGCAGGACTATGACTGGTCCCCTGCGGCCTTCTTGATCACCCGGCGATATCGCGAATGGCGATTTCACTCAAGATGCGTTCCAGCACCTGCTCGATGGACAACTCCGTGGAATCCAGCTGTATGGCATCAGCCGCCGGTTTGAGCGGGGCTACTGCGCGCTGGGTATCACGCTCATCGCGTGCACGGATCTCATCTAGCAGACTCGACAGACTAACACCATCGACTTTGCCCTTCAACTGCAAGTAGCGGCGGCGAGCACGTTCCTCGGCACTGGCGGTCAGGAAAATCTTCAGCGGTGCCTCAGGAAACACCACGGTCCCCATGTCGCGACCGTCTGCCACCAGGCCCGGTGGCTCCTGGAATGCCCGCTGGCGCTGCAGCAGTGCATCGCGTACGGCCGGCAGCGCGGCGACCTGGGAAGCCCAGGAACCGACTTGTTCATTACGCAGGTCATCGGTCACATCATCGCCTTCCAGGATGATGCGCTGCGGATGACCTTCCGTCGCGCCGACGAACTGCACATCGAGATGCGCCGCCAGCAGTTTCAGGGATTCTTCGTTGGTCAGGTCGACGCCATGGTTGCGTGCGGCAAATGCCAGCAGGCGGTACAGCGCGCCGGAGTCCAGCAGGCACCAGCCGAGGCGCTTGGCCAGGATGCCGGCGATCGTGCCTTTGCCCGAGCCGCTTGGCCCGTCGATGGTAATCACCGGTGCTTTGATATTCACAATTGAGCCTCTTGGGCAACACGGATGCCGACTTGGGCACACAGTGTAAGAAAGTTCGGAAAAGATGTAGCTACATTGGCGCAGTCACGGATACGAATCGGCGCCGTCGCCCGCAGGGACGCCACGCTGAACGCCATGGCAATCCGATGATCGCCGTGGGCATGGACTTCACCACCCCCCATCGGGCCACCCTCAATGATAATCCCATCAGGGGTGGGTTCACACTTCACGCCCAGCGCCAGCAGACCATCGGCCATGACCTGGATGCGGTCAGACTCCTTGACCCGCAGCTCCTCGGCACCGCGCAAGACGGTTCGCCCAGTGGCGCAAGCCGCGGCGACAAACAGCACGGGAAACTCGTCGATCGCCAAGGGCACCAGCGCCTCGGGAATCTCGATACCCTTGAGTACAGCAGCACGAACCCGTAGGTCGGCCACCGGCTCACCGCCCACTTCCCGCTGATTTTCGAGGCTGATATCTGCGCCCATCAGCCGCAGGATATCGATCACACCGGTACGCGTCGGATTGATGCCCACATGCTCCAGCAACAACTCGGAACCCTCGGCAATCGACGCCGCCACCAGGAAAAACGCCGAAGACGAAATATCCCCCGGCACCTCGATGTGGGCAGCGGTCAGCCCATGGCCTGATTCCACCGACGCCGTCGCGCCCTCCACCACCACCGGATATCCAAAGCCGCGCAGCATCCGTTCGGTATGGTCACGGGTCGGCGCTGGCTCGGTCACCGACGTCTTACCTTCGGCATACAGCCCGGCAAGCAACAGGCAGGATTTGACCTGCGCACTCGCCATCGGCATCGCATAGGCCAGGCCTTTCAGCGTCTGCCCGCCGCGAATGGTCAACGGCGGACGCCCTTCCGGTCCGGTCTCGATCACCGCGCCCATGTCCCGCAACGGCTTGGCCACGCGGTTCATCGGGCGCTTGGACAGCGAAGCATCGCCGGTCAGGACGCTGTCGAAGCGCTGCGCCGCCAGCAAGCCGGACAGCAGTCGCATCGAAGTGCCGGAATTGCCGAGATAGATCGGCCCTGGCGCCGGCTTCAAGCCATGCAGCCCCACACCATGGATAGTCACGCGCCCATGGTGCGGCCCTTCAATCACCACGCCCATGTCGCGAAACGCCTGCAAAGTCGCCAAGGCATCCTCGCCCTCAAGGAACCCCTCGACTTCCGTCACGCCCTCGGCCAACGAACCGAGCATGATCGAACGATGGGAGATCGACTTGTCACCCGGCACCCGGATGCGCCCGCTCAAGCGGCCACCCGGGTTGGCGATGAAAGTCAGGTCATCGGCGTTCACTGCGGTTTCCATATAGGCCCGGCGCGCCAGGATCTTGCTGAAATGTTCACGTGCCACCCGCGCACGGGTGAACACGCCCAATAATTGATGGCCATCCCCGGCATCCACCGCGTCGCGCAAGGCGTCGAGGTCACTGCGAAAGGTGTCCAAGGTGCGCAACACCGCTTCACGATTGGCGAGAAAGATGTCGTGCCACATCACCGGGTCGCTGCCGGCAATCCGCGTAAAATCGCGGAAGCCACCCGCGGCGTAGCGGAAAATTTCCAGGTTCTCGTTGCGCTTGGCCAGCGAATCCACCAAGCCAAACGCCAGCAGATGAGGCAGGTGACTGGTCGCCGCCAGCACTTCGTCGTGGCGCTCGACCTGCATATGCTCCACATCCGCCCCCAACTCACGCCAGAGACGATCCACCACGGCCAGCGCGGCCGGGTCGGTTTGCTCCAGCGGCGTCAGGATCACTTTATGGCGGCGGAACAGCTGCGCATTGGAGGCTTCCACCCCGCTCTGCTCGGAACCGGCAATCGGATGGCCCGGTACAAAACGCGACGGCATGCCGCCAAAGGCCTGTTGCGCTGCACGCACCACATTGCCCTTGGCACTGCCGACGTCCGTCAGGATCGCCTGGCCCAGGTCCATGCCGGCCAACAGCGCCAGCAGTTTTTCCATGGCCAGGATCGGCACGGCGAGCTGGATCACGTCCGCGCCCTGGCACGCGAGCGCCAGGTCCGCCTCGCAGCGATCCACGACGCCCAGTTCTACCGCCAGCTTGCGCGATTGCGGGTCGAGGTCCACACCCACCACTTCGCCACACAATCCACTTTCACGCAGGCCCTTGGCGAAGGAACCACCGATCAAACCCAGGCCGACCACCACCAGGCGACCGATCATAGGCACAACAGGTTGCAATGCAGTGACATCAACCACGAGCCAGAACCTTGGCCAGCGCCTCCAGGAAGCGACTGTTTTCAGCCGGCAAGCCAATGGTGATACGCAGGTGATTCGGCATGCCGTAGTTGGCCACCGGGCGAACGATCACGCCTTCGCGCAACAGGCCCTGGAAGATTGGCGCGGCCACTTGGCCGAGGTCGACGCAGATGAAGTTGCCCTTGGACGGAATCCAGCCCAGGCCCAACTCACGGAAGCCTTCCTGCAATTGCAGCATGCCGCTTTCGTTGGTGCGGCGCCCTTCTTCCAGGTACTCGGTATCCTGTACCGCCGCACAGGCCGCCGCCAGGGCGAGGCTGTTGACGTTGAAAGGTTGGCGCACGCGGTTCAGCACATCAGCGACGACCGCCGTCGACAGGCCGTAGCCGACCCGAAGAGACGCCAGGCCGTAAGCCTTGGAGAAGGTGCGCGACACCAGCAGGTTCGGGTAGGCCGCCAGGAAATCCAGGCCATCCGGCAGGTCACTGCCCTCGGCGTACTCGATATAGGCTTCGTCCAGAACAACCAGCACGTGCTCAGGCACGTCTTGCAGGAAGTCATTCAACGCCTGCGCGTCGAACCAGGTACCGGTCGGGTTGTTCGGGTTGGCGATAAAAACCACGCGAGTCTGGGCGTCGATAGCCGCCAGCATCGCCGGCAGGTCGTGCCCCCAATCCTTGGCAGGAATCACGCGCGCCTCGGCACCGACGGCCTGAGTGACGATCGGGTAGACCGCAAATGCGTGTTCGCTGAACACCGCGTTCAAGCCAGGTGCCAGATAGGCACGCCCCACCAGCTCAAGGATGTCGTTGGAACCATTGCCCAGGGTGACCTGGTTCAGCTCGACCCGGCACTTTTGCGCCAGCAAGGACTTGAGGGCAAACCCGTTGCCATCCGGATAACGGGTCAGTTCGGCCAGTTCTTCACGAATCGCCGCCAATACCTTGGGGCTCGGACCCAGTGGGTTCTCGTTACTCGCCAGCTTGACGATCTTCGCCGGGTCCAGGTTCAACTCACGCGCCAACTCGTCCACAGGCTTGCCCGGAACGTAAGGCGACAGTTGTTGCACGCCCGGCTGCGCCAGGGCGAGGAAGTTGCCACTCATGTTAAAGCCTCACAAAACCGCTTTCGGGTAAGAGCCCAGCACCTTGAGTGCCACGGCTTCCTGACTGATCTTCTCCAGCACGCCTTTGACCAGCGGATCACGGTGGTGGCCGATGAAGTCGATAAAGAACACATACGTCCATTTACCGCTGCGCGAAGGACGGGTCTCGATGCGCGTCAGGTCAATCCCGTTGTCGTGGAACGGCACCAGCAGCTCATGCAGCGCGCCGGGCTTGTTGCTCATGGAGACGATGATCGACGTCTTGTCGTCGCCGGTCGGCGGTACTTCCTGGCTGCCGATCATCAGAAAGCGCGTGGAGTTGTCCGGACGGTCTTCAATCTTCTCGGCCAGGCGCGTCAAGCCGTACAGGCCAGCGGCCATATCACCGGCAATCGCCGCCGAATTCCACTCGCCCTTGACCCGCTTGGCCGCTTCGGCGTTGCTGGACACCGCCACGCGCTCGACATTCGGGTAATGGGCGTCCAGCCACTTGCGGCACTGGGCCAGGGACTGGGCATGGGAATAGATACGGCTGATGCTGTCGGTCTTGGTGTTTTCGCCCACCAGCAGGTGGTGGTGGATGCGCAGCTCGACTTCGCCGCAGATCACCATGTCGTGCTCGAGGAAGCTGTCCAGCGTGTGGTTGACCGCGCCTTCGGTGGAGTTTTCCACCGGCACCACGCCAAAGTTCACCGCGCCGGCGGCCACTTCGCGGAACACTTCGTCGATGGCGGCCATCGGCTTGCTGATCACCGCGTGACCGAAGTGCTTCATGGCGGCAGCCTGGGTGAACGTGCCCTCGGGACCGAGGTACGCTACCTTCAGCGGTTGCTCCAGGGCCAGGCACGACGACATGATTTCGCGGAACAACCGCGCCATCTCTTCGTTGCCCAGCGGCCCCTTGTTACGCTCCATCACGCGCTTGAGTACCTGGGCCTCGCGCTCAGGGCGGTAGAACACCGGCACTTCGCCTTCAGCCAGGGACGCCATCTTCACCCGTGCCACTTCCTGGGCGCACCGCGCGCGCTCACTGATCAGCTCCAGGACTTTCTCGTCCAGGCTGTCAATGCGCACGCGCAGGGCCTTGAGTTCTTGCTCAGACATTAGCCGTGTTCCTTTTCGAACTCTGCCATGTAGGCCACCAGCGCGTTGATCGCGTTGATGTCGACAGCGTTGTAGATGGAGGCGCGCATACCGCCCACTGAGCGATGGCCCTTGAGGTTCAGCAGGCCACGCGCGTCGGCACCGGCCAGGAACGGCTTGTCCAGGCGGTCATCGGCCAGGCGGAACGGCACGTTCATCCACGAGCGGTCGGTCAGGTTGATCGGGTTGCTGTACAGGCCGCTGGCGTCGATGAAGTTGTACAGGACGCGCTTCTTCTCTTCGTTGAGCTTGCCCATGGCAGCCACGCCGCCCTGCTCTTTCAGCCACTCGAACACCAGGCCCGACAGGTACCAGGCGAACGCCGGCGGGGTGTTGTACATCGAGCCGTTATCAGCCGCGACCTTGTAGTTGAGCATGGTCGGGCACACCGAGCGGGCACGCCCCAGCAGGTCTTCACGGATGATGTTGACCAGGATGCCGCTCGGGCCGATGTTCTTCTGCGCGCCGGCGTAGATCATTCCGTACTTGGACACATCGATAGGGCGCGAAAGAATGTCCGAAGACATGTCGCACACCAGCGGGACATCCCCCACTTCAGGCACCCAGTCAAACTCCAGGCCACCGATGGTTTCGTTTTGCACGTAGTGCACGTAGGCCGCGTCCTTCGACAACTTCCATTCGTTCTGACCTGGAATCGCGAAGTAGTCGTAGGGCTTGGCGGTGCCGGCAACGTTGACATGGCCGTAGCGCGAAGCCTCTTCAATGGCTTTCTGCGACCAGATACCGGTGTCGATATAGTCGGCAGTGCCGTCTTCCGGCAGCAGGTTCAGCGGCAACTGGGCGAACTGCTGGCTAGCGCCGCCTTGCAGGAACAGCACTTTGTAGTCGGAAGGGATGTCCAGCAAGTCGCGCAGGTCCTGCTCGGCCTTGGTGGCAATGGACACGAACTCATCACTGCGATGGCTCATTTCCATCACGGAGAGGCCTTTTCCATGCCAGTCGAGGAGTTCACCCTGCGCACGCTGCAGGACTGCTTCAGGAAGCGCCGCGGGACCGGCACAGAAGTTATAGGCTCTCTTGCTCACATCCAATCTCTCTGATCTGGTGGGACTGAAATCAAACACTGTAGGCGTGAGCTTGCTCGCGAAAAACCCGAGAGCGCAAGGGCGTATCAGGCAGCCCGCGTTATCGTTGACGATTTTCGCGAGCAGGCTCGCTCCTACAGGGGGCGGCGTTGTTATTTCAAAGGGGACAAACAACAAGGGGGCGAATCTTCATCCGCCCCCTGTGTGTCCGCTTATTCCTGCGGTTCTTCTTCGTCTGCGGCAGCGTCGAGGGTTGGCTCGTCGACGTTGTCATCGCCGCTTGCGATCACCTCGCCTTCGAACTCTTCACCTTCCAGCTCTTCACCTTCGACTTCCGACGGCTCCTGGACACGCTCCAGGCCGACCAGTTTTTCGTCCTTGGCCAGCTTGATCAGCGTCACGCCCTGGGTGTTACGGCCCAGGCTCGAGACTTCAGCTACGCGGGTACGCACCAGGGTGCCCTGGTCGGAAATCAGCATGATTTCCTCGCCGTCGAGCACCTGGACCGCGCCGACCAGACGGCCGTTGCGATCGTTGCTGACCATGGCGATCACGCCTTGGCCGCCACGCTTGTACTCCGGGAACTCGCTGATGGCCGTACGCTTGCCATAACCACGCTCGGAAGCGGTGAGGATCTGGCTGCCTTCTTCCGGGATCAACATCGAAATCAGCTTCTGCCCTTCCGGCAGGCGCATACCACGCACACCGCGGGCGGTACGGCCCATGGCGCGAACGTCGGATTCCTTGAAGCGCGTCACCTTGCCACCGTCGGAGAACAGCATGACTTCACGCTCGCCATCGGTGATGGCCGCGCTGATCAATACGTCGCCTTCGTCCAGCTCCAGGGCGATCAGGCCCACGCTGCGTTGACGGCTGAAGGATTCCAGCGGGGTCTTCTTCACGGTGCCTTTGGCGGTAGCCATGAAGATGAAATGACCTTCGGTGTATTCCTCGACCGGCAACATGGTGGTGATGTATTCATCACTGTCCAGCGGCAGCAGGTTGACCAACGGACGGCCACGGGCGGCACGGGAGGCTTCCGGGATTTCGTAGGTTTTCAGCCAGTACACCTTGCCCTTGCTGGAGAACAGCAGCAGCGTGGTGTGGCTGTTGGCGACTAGCAGGTGAGCGATGTAGTCCTCATCCTTCACGCCGGTAGCCGATTTACCTTTACCGCCACGACGCTGGGCCTGGTACGCAGCCAATGGCTGGGTCTTGGCATAGCCGCCGTGGGAGATGGTCACGACGCGCTCTTCTTCCGGGATCATGTCACCCAGGGTCAGGTCGAGGCGCGCATCGAGGATTTCGGTGCGGCGCACATCGCCGTATTCGGCACGGATCACTTCCAGTTCTTCGCGGATCACTTCCATCAGGCGCACGGCGCTGTTGAGGATGCGGATCAGCTCGCCGATCTGGTTGAGGATCTCCTGGTACTCGGCCAGCAGCTTCTCGTGCTCCAGGCCAGTCAGGCGGTGCAAGCGCAGTTCAAGGATGGCCTGGGCCTGTTCCGGCGACAGGAAGTACTTGCCGTCACGCAGACCGTATTGCGGGTCCAGGGTCTCTGGACGGCAAGAGTCAGCACCCGCGCGTTCAACCATGGCCACTACGGCGCTGGATTCCCACGGCATCTTGATCAGCGCTTCTTTAGCTTCCGACGGCGTCGGCGAAGCCTTGATCAGGGCGATCACCGGGTCGATGTTCGACAGCGCAACCGCCTGGCCTTCCAGGATGTGGCCGCGTTCGCGAGCCTTGCGCAGTTCGAACACGGTACGGCGGGTGACCACTTCGCGGCGGTGACGCACGAAGGCTTCCAGCAGGTCCTTGAGGTTCAGGATGCGTGGGCGGCCGTCGATCAGTGCAACCACGTTGATACCAAACACGCTTTGCAGCTGGGTCTGGGCATAGAGGTTGTTGAGGATCACCTCGGGCACTTCGCCGCGACGCAGCTCGATCACCACGCGCATACCGTCTTTGTCGGACTCGTCGCGCAGTTCGGTGATGCCTTCGAGTTTTTTCTCTTTGACCAGCTCGGCGATCTTCTCGATCAGGCGCGCCTTGTTCAACTGGTAAGGCAGCTCAGTGATAACGATCTGCTGGCGGCCACCGACCTTGTCGATGTCTTCGATGATCGAGCGGGCACGCATGTAAATGCGGCCGCGACCGGTGCGGTAGGCTTCGATGATGCCGGCGCGACCGTTGATGATCGCGGCGGTCGGGAAGTCCGGACCGGGAATGTATTGCATCAGCTCATCGACGGTCAGCTCAGGGTTGTCGATGAGGGCCAGGCAACCGTCGATGACTTCACCGAGGTTGTGCGGCGGGATGTTGGTGGCCATGCCCACGGCGATACCGCTGGAGCCGTTGACCAGCAGGTTGGGAATACGGGTCGGCATGACCGCCGGGATCATTTCGGTGCCGTCGTAGTTCGGCACCCAGTCCACGGTTTCTTTATGCAGGTCGGCCAGCAGCTCGTGCGCCAGCTTGGTCATGCGCACTTCGGTGTATCGCATGGCCGCGGCGTTGTCGCCGTCGACCGAACCGAAGTTGCCCTGGCCGTCTACCAGCAGGTAGCGCAGGGAAAACGGCTGGGCCATCCGAACGATGGTGTCGTACACCGCGGTGTCGCCGTGAGGGTGATACTTACCGATCACGTCACCGACAACACGGGCAGATTTCTTGTACGGCTTGTTCCAGTCGTTACCCAGCTCGCTCATCGCGAACAGCACACGCCGGTGCACGGGCTTCAAGCCATCGCGCGCATCAGGCAGTGCCCGACCGACAATTACGCTCATCGCGTAGTCGAGGTAGGACTGTTTCAGCTCGTCTTCGATATTGACCGGGAGGATTTCTTTGGCCAGTTCGCCCATGAGAAGCCTGATTCCTTTTTCGGGTGAAACCTCGTCACATCCATATGGGACGAACGAAGCTCGTCGCTGCCGGCATGGTGCCTGACAACGACTTACGACAAATCAACGAGTTATGACACGGATCTGCGCGTTAAGGATCCCCCCTCGGGGCGACCCTGGAAACCGCCGGATGTTATCACAATCGCCGCCACGCACCTATCCCCCTGATGCGCATGGAGACTAGTAATTTGACGGATGACAGGCTTGAAGAGGACGAGAGGGGCTCAGAGATGGGGTGGTGCTTTTTTTTGAGGGCGGATCGGAGGGTTTTATTGACTTTCAGGGCCAATCGGGGGCAAGCCCCCTCCCACATTTTGACTGTGCTCACCATTCAAGTGTGGGAGGGGCTTGCCCCCGATAGCCATTTTCACAAACACCGCAGCCATCAATGCAGGCGTTTACGACACATCAACTTGGCCAGCTTGACCGTGTCAGGACGCTCGACGATGCCTTTTTCGGTCACGATCACATCGATCAAGTCGGCCGGGGTCACGTCAAACACCGGGTTATAGGCACTCACATCGGCGGCGAAGCGCTGGCCCGCGACTTCCAGCAATTCATCGGCATCACGCTCTTCCAGCGCCACGTCATCGCCGGTCGCCATCATCAGGTCGAGGGTCGAGCTCGGCGCCACCACCATAAACCGTACGCCGTGGTGCATGGCGCACACCGCCAGTTGATAGGTACCGATCTTGCCGATCACATCGCCATTGGCCGCGATACAGTCGGCGCCGACAACGACCCAGGTGACGCCCTTGGTCTTGAGAATATGCGCGCCCGCCGAATCCGCATTGACCATCACCGGAACACCATCGCCCGCCAACTCCCAGGCGGTCAGGCGCGAGCCTTGCAACCAGGGCCGGGTTTCGTTGGCGTAGACCTGTTCGACCAACCCTTCCAGGAAGGCCGCGCGAATCACGCCGAGGGCCGTGCCGAAGCCTCCCGTGGCCAACGCGCCGGCGTTGCCATGGGTCAGGATCGCCTGGGCATTGCCTTGGTGCTTGCGAATCCGTTCGACGCCCAGTTGGGCCATGACGAGGTTGGCTTCACGATCGCTTTCATGGATTGCAATAGCCTCGGCTTCCAGCATCGCCAGCGGGTCGGCGTGCTTTTTGACGCGGTCCAGGCGGTCGCGCATGCGCTTGAGGGCCCAGAACAGGTTCGAGGCGGTCGGGCGAGTCGCGGCCAGTAGTGCGTAGTCTTCTTCCCACGCGGCCTGCCAGTCGCCGCCTTCTGTGACGCGTTCGCGGGCGGCGAGCACCAGGCCATAGGCGGCGCTGATGCCGATGGCCGAGGCGCCGCGCACCACCATGGCGCGAATGGCCGCAGCCACCTCCTCCACCGTGGAGCAGCTCACCCAGCTTTCCCGCGAGGGCAACACACGCTGATCGAGCAGGTGCAGTGCGCCATCACGCCAATCGATGGCCTTCACTTTCTCCGCGGCCAACAGTCGATCGCGCATCCCTCACCCCGCTCTCATGAACAAAAGCCGCCGATTATAGCGATCCGCCAGCCAGGACGCTCGGGTATACTTCGCGCTTCTTTTATAGCTGCCCAGGAAGAAGCCTTCGATGACCCCCACTGCCGCCCCGCTCGACTTATTGCTACTGCCGACCTGGCTGGTACCTGTCGAACCTGCCGGCGTGGTGCTCAAGGAGCATGCCCTGGGCATCCGCGATGGGCGCATTGCCTTTATCGGGCCACGGGCGACGGCCTTGAAGCTTTCGGCCCGTGAAGTCCGCGAGCTGCCGGGCATGCTGCTCAGCCCGGGCCTGGTCAACGCCCACGGGCATGCGGCGATGAGCCTGTTTCGCGGCCTGGCCGACGACTTGCCACTGATGACCTGGCTGGAAAAACACATCTGGCCCGCCGAAGCCAAGTGGGTCGACGAAGCCTTCGTGCGCGACGGCACCGACCTGGCCATCGCCGAACAGCTCAAGGGCGGCATTACGTGTTTCTCGGACATGTACTTCTACCCCAAGGTCGCCAGCGAGTGCGTGCACAACAGCGGCATGCGCGCACAGATCGCGGTTCCGATCCTCGACTTCCCGATTCCCGGCGCCAGCACCGCCGATGAAGCCCTGCGCCAGGGCATCGAGCTGTTCGGCGACCTCAAGCATCACCCACGCATCAGGATCACCTTCGGCCCCCACGCCCCCTACACCGTGAGCGATGCCAACCTGGAAAAGATCCGGGTGATCGCCGAGGAGCTGGACGCCGCAATCCATATGCATGTGCACGAAACCGCGCATGAGGTGCAACAGGCGGTGGAGCAGACCGGCGAACGCCCGCTGGCACGCCTGGGCCGCCTCGGCCTGCTGGGCCCGCGCTTCCAGGCCGTTCACATGACCCAAATCAGCGAGGATGACCTGGCTTTGCTGGTAGAAAGCAACACCAGCGTGATCCATTGCCCGGAATCGAACCTGAAACTGGCCAGCGGCTTCTGCCCGGTGGAGCGTCTGTGGCAGGCTGGCGTCAACGTGGCCATCGGCACCGATGGCGCCGCCAGCAACAATGACCTGGACCTGTTGGGCGAAACCCGCACGGCTGCAATGCTGGCCAAGGCCGTTGCCGGCTCGGCCACCGCGCTGGACGCCCATCGCGCCCTGCGCATGGCGACCCTCAACGGCGCCCGGGCCCTGGGCCTGGAGAGCGAGATAGGTTCGCTGGAAGTCGGCAAGGCAGCGGATATCGTGGCCTTCGATCTTTCAGGGTTGGCGCAACAACCGATCTACGATCCGGTCTCACAACTTATATATGCCACCGGACGCGATTGCGTGAAACACCTTTGGGTCGCCGGCAAGCAGTTGCTCGACGACCGGCAATTGACCCGCATGGATGAACAACAGTTGACCGCCACGGCCATTGCCTGGGGTAAACGCATCAGCGGGCACTAAGCATAACGCCGGTACTGAACCCGTGCGTTCAGCACCGACAAACCGATTTATCAGTTTTAGAGGATGCACCATGAGCAACGTTGACCACGCCGAAATCGCCAAATTCGAAGCCTTGGCGCACCGCTGGTGGGACCGCGAAAGCGAGTTCAAGCCCCTGCACGACATCAACCCCCTGCGGGTCAACTGGATTGACGAGCGCGTCAACCTGGCCGGCAAGAAGGTGCTGGATGTCGGTTGCGGTGGCGGCATCCTCAGTGAAGCCATGGCCCAGCGCGGCGCGACCGTGATGGGTATCGACATGGGCGAAGCGCCGCTGGCCGTGGCCCAGTTGCACCAGCTGGAGTCCGGGGTGAGCGTGGAATACCGCCAGATCACTGCCGAAGCCCTGGCCGACGAGTTGCCCGAGCAGTTCGACGTGGTCACTTGCCTTGAGATGCTGGAACACGTGCCGGACCCGTCCTCGGTGATCCGCGCCTGCTTCCGCATGGTCAAGCCGGGCGGCCAGGTGTTCTTCTCCACCATCAACCGCAATCCCAAGGCTTACCTGTTCGCGATCATTGGCGCTGAATACATCATGAAGCTGCTGCCGCGCGGCACCCATGACTTCAAGAAATTTATCCGCCCATCCGAACTGGGCGCGTGGAGCCGCCAGGCCGGGCTGACCGTCAAGGACATCATCGGCCTGACCTACAACCCGCTGACCAAGCACTACAAGCTGGCCAGCGACGTCGACGTCAACTACATGATCCAGACCCTGCGCGAGGAGTGAGCCTGTGAAGTTGCGAGCGGTTCTCTTCGATATGGACGGTACCTTGCTGGACACCGCGCCAGACTTTATCGCCATCTGCCAGGCCATGCGCGCTGACCGCGGCCTCGCGCCGGTCAACGACCAGCACATCCGCGATGAAATTTCCGGCGGTGCACGGGCGATGGTCGCCGTGACCTTCTCCATGGACCCGGAATCCCCAGGCTTTGAAGAGCTGCGCCAGGAATTCCTGGAGCGCTACCTCAAGGGCTGCGCGATTCACAGCGCGTTGTTCGACGGCATGGCCGAGCTGCTGGAAGACATCGAGAAGTCCAAGCTGATCTGGGGCGTGGTCACCAACAAGCCGGTGCGCTTTGCCGAACCGATCATGCAGCAACTGGGCCTGGCCGAGCGGTCGGCGTTGCTGATCTGCCCGGACCACGTGACGAACAGCAAGCCGCACCCCGAGCCGCTGATCCTGGCGTGCAAGATGCTCGACCTGGACCCGGCCAGCGTGCTGTTCGTGGGCGATGACCTGCGCGACATCGAATCCGGCCGCGATGCCGGCACCCGCACTGCAGCGGTGACCTATGGCTATATCCACCCGGACGACAACCCACGTCACTGGGGCGCGGACGTGGTAGTGGATCACCCGCTGGAACTGCGCAAGGTGCTGGATAACGCGCTGTGCAGTTGCTGATGGCTCACTCGCTCTACTTACTAAGGAAGATCCAATGTGGGTGTTTGCAACCTACTGAATTCTGTCGAGGCTTTTTATGTTTGATTACTCTGCACGTCCAGAACTGCTCAAAGGCCGGGTCATCCTGGTGACCGGTGCGGGTCGCGGGATTGGCGCGGCGGCAGCGAAAACCTACGCGGCCCATGGCGCCACCGTGCTGTTGCTAGGCAAGACCGAAGCCAACCTGGCCCAGGTGTATGACGAGATCGAAGCCGCCGGCCACCCACAACCGGTGGTCATCCCGTTCAACCTGGAGACCGCCCTGCCCCATCAATACGATGAGCTGGCCGCGATGATCGAAAAAGAATTCGGCCACCTCGACGGCCTGCTGCACAACGCCTCGATCATCGGCCCACGCACGCCGATCGAGCAGTTGTCCGGCGAGAACTTCATGCGGGTGATGCACATCAACGTGAATGCCATGTTCATGTTGACCAGCACGCTGCTGCCCCTGCTCAAGCTGTCCCAGGATGCGTCGGTGGTGTTCACCTCCAGCAGCGTCGGGCGTAAGGGCCGTGCGTATTGGGGGGCTTACGGCGTGTCGAAATTCGCCACTGAAGGCCTGATGCAAACCCTGGCCGACGAGCTCGACACAGTTGCGCCCGTACGGGCCAACAGCATCAACCCAGGCGCCACGCGCACCAGCATGCGGGCTCAGGCGTACCCAGGGGAAAACCCGGCGGATAACCCGGCACCGGAAGCAATCATGCCGGTGTACCTGTACCTGATGGGGCCGGACAGTACCGGGATCAATGGGCAGGCGTTCGACGCGCAGTAAAACCAAATGTGGGAGGGGGCTTGCCCCGATGGCGGTGGGTCAGCCACAGTTACAGTGACTGACACCTTGCCATCGGGGCAAGCCCCCTCCCACATTTCTATTGCCGTGTTCCCTGGGCCTTAGTTTTTCACCACTTCCTCAAGGGTGAAGCGTCCCAGTGGGTTTTGCAGGAAGTTGCTCACATTCTTGCGCGAGATGTTGATGTACGGGCTGTAGTACAGGTCGATCCAGTTCACGTCCTGTTTCGCCAGTTTCTGCAGGTCGATATACATCTGCTCACGCTTGGCCGGGTCGGCCTCGATGCGGGCCGCGGCCACCAGCGCCTTGACCTGGTCGTTCTTGTAGCGGGTCATGTAGTTCTGGTTGGTGTCGTGGCCCAGTACGAAGGTGGTCTTCTGGTCCGGGTCGAGGATGTCGTTGGTCCAGTACATCACTGAAATATCGTAAGTACCGTCCACCAGCATCTGCCAGCTTTGAGTCGGGTCGACTTTCTGCAGGTTGGCGGTGACGCCGACCTTGGCCAGTTGATCCTTGATGATCACCGCAATCTGCTCGTCGGCCTCGTTACCGGCGTTGACCACATAGTTGAGCTTCAAGTCCTTGGCGCCAGCATCGGCCAGCAGCTTCTTGGCGGCGGCGGGGTCATACGGGCGCTGCAGGTTGTTGGCGTAGTGGTACAGCGAGCCTTTTGGAATGTAGGAATAGGCCACGGTGCCTTGACCGTAAGTGGCGGTCTTCACCAGCGATTGTTTATCGATGGCCATGTCCAGTGCCTGACGCACTTCCGGCTTGGCCAACAGGCCGTGCTCGTGGTTGATCAGCAGGTGGTCTTCACGGGTCGACGGGTCGGAGTGGATCACCACGTTCTTGTCTTTTTTCAGCTCTTCCACCCGGGAGAACGGTACAAAGATCGCCGTGTCCAGCTCGTTGTTCTGCACCATGCGCATGCGCGTGTTGTCGTCAGTGACCGACACCCACTCCACGCCATCCAGGCTCACGTTCTTGGCCTGCCAGAAGTTCGGGTTCTTTTTCAGGATCACCCGATCGCCCTTGCGCCATTCGTCCACGGTAAACGCACCGGAGGTCACCGGGTTTTCCGCGTAGGCGTCTTCGCCCATCTTGGTCATGGCTTTTTCCGACAGGATCGACACCGTCGGCGATGCGAGTTGCGAGAGGAAGGCGACCGCAGGGGTTTTCAGCGTTACGACCAGGGTTTTGGGGTCGGCGGCCTTGGCCGTATTGATCAGGCTGAACGGGTCGCTCCACAGCGAAGCCTTGTTGTCGCGGATACGCAACAGGCTGAACGCCGCATCCTCAGCGGTGATCGGCGAGCCGTCGGAGAACTTCGCCTCGCGCAGTTTGAAGGTGTAGGTCAGGCCGTCCTTGGAGATATCCCAGCTTTCGGCCAGCCCCGGTTCCATCTTGGTCCCCAGGTTATCGACACGCACCAGGGTGTCGTAGACGTTGGCGAATACCCAGGTGTCGCGGTTCTGCGCACTTTTGATCGGGTCAAACGTGGTGCTGTCTTCACGGCAACCGATGGTCAGTACGCCGGCGGCCTGGGCCAGCCCGGCAGTGAGGGACCAGGCGGTTAACGTCGCAGCAGCGAGCAACTTCAAGTGGCGGGATTGCATGTCATAACTCCTTGTTTATGGACGGCAGAAAGGGTCAACGGTTCTTCAAGCACGCAACTGTACCGATGCTCGTGCAGGAAATGGGTCGGCGGCAACACCATGGAACACAGGGCCTTGGCATACCGGCAACGCGGGTGAAACGCACAGCCGGTGGGCACATTCAATGGGCTGGGTGGCTCACCCGGCAAGGGTTCCGTAGGCAATGGCCGATGCGGATCGATCTCCGGGATCGCCTGGATCAGCGCCGCCGTATACGGATGGCGCGGCGAAGTGAACACCGCCTCCACCGGGCCCTCCTCGACGATCTTGCCCAGGTACATCACCGCCACGCGGTCGCACAGGCGGCGCACGATGGCCAGGTCATGGGCGATGAACAGGATCGCCAGGTTCATGCGCTGTTGCAGTTCCAGCAACAGGTTGATGATCTGGCCCTGGATCGACACATCCAGCGCCGCCACACACTCATCAGCGATGATCAAACGCGGCTCCACCGCCAGCGCCCGGGCGATGCCCACGCGCTGGCACTGGCCGCCGCTGAGCGCGCCGGGTTTGCGCTCGGCGAGTTCGGGACGCAGGCCGACCAGGTCGAGCAGTTCGTTGACGCGAGCCGGAATCTGTTGCGCGGGGACCTTGCGTTGCACCCGCAGCACCTCGGCAATGGTTTCGCCAATGGTGTGGCGCGGGTTCAGCGCGGCATACGGGTCCTGGAAAATCATCGCGGTTTCATGGCGCAGCCGGGCGATATCGATGGCGCTGCCGTGGGCCATATCAATACCGTCGAACAACACTTGGCCGGCGCTGATCGGGTTGAGGTGCAGAATCGCACGACCCAGAGTGCTCTTGCCGCTGCCGGATTCGCCCACCAGGCCGAGGGTCTCGCCCGCCGCCAGGTTCAGCGATACCCCGTTCACCGCCCTCACCCACTGCTTGTTCAAACCCAACACGCCAGTGCCAGACGCGGCAAAGCGCACCTCCAGGTCTTTGATCTGCAACAGGCTCATGGCCGATCTCCCAAAGGATAGTGACAGGCCACACGCGAGCCTTCAGGCAGCTGCCGGGTGCATAGGTCGCCGACCTGCGGGCAGCGTGGGTTGAAGCGACACCCGGCGGGCAACGCATCCAGCAGCGGCGGCTGGCCTGGGATGGTGCGCAGCAACGCATGCCCGCTGCTGTGGGCAGGCTGGCAGTCGATCAGCCCAGCGGTGTAAGGATGCCGGGGGTGGGCCAGCAGGTCGTATTTGCTGCCATGCTCGCACAGGCGACCGGCGTACATCACGGCGATGGAGTCGCAGGTCTGCGCCACCACGCCGAGGTCGTGGGTGATCATGATGATCGACAGGCCACGCTGGTCGCGCAGGTCCAGCAACAGGCGCAGGATTTGCGCCTGCACGGTCACATCGAGGGCCGTGGTCGGCTCATCGGCGATCAACACCTGCGGGTTGCAGCCCAGGGCCACGGCGATCATCGCGCGCTGGCGCATGCCGCCGGAAAACTCATGGGGATAGTTGTCGACCCGCGCCTGGGGATCGGGAATCCCCACCTGGCGCAGCACGTCGATGGCTTGCAGGCGCGCGTCTTTCTTCGACGCACCTTGATGCAGGCGAATCCCCTCGGCGATCTGCTCGCCAATGCGCATCAGCGGGTCGAGGTGGCTGCTGGGGTTCTGGAAGATCATGCCCAGTTGCCCGCCACGCACTGCGCGCATGCCGGCGTCATCCAGCTGCAACAAATCGCGACCGGCCAGGCGCACGGCCCCGCCTTGCACCCGCAGGTTGGGCGACGGCAACAAGCGCATCAGCCCGCGACAGGCCATCGTCTTGCCCGAGCCGCTTTCACCCACCAGGCCGAGGATTTCACCTTCGGCCAGGTCAAAGGACACACGATCGACCAGGGTGACATCACGCCCGGCGTTATGGGCGATCACACTCAAGTCCTGTACCTGAAGCAGACTCATGTTCGATCCCCCAGCACTTGCGCCACACCGTCGGCCAACAGGCTGAAGCCCATGGCCAGGGTCACGATGGCCAGGCCCGGGAAGGTGCAGAGCCACCAGGCCGTGGTGATAAAGGCCTGCCCTTCGGCCACCATGGTGCCCCATTCGGCGGTCGGCGGTTGTACACCCAGGCCGAGGTAGCTCACCGCCGCCCCATTGAGCAGCACCAGCACGGCGTCAGACATGGAAAACACAATCGAGCCAAACAGGGCGTTGGGCAGCAAATGCCGAAACAGGATGCGCCCGTGGCCAAAGCCCAGGCTCTTGGCCGCCAGGGCAAAGTCGCTTTCCTTGAGCACCAGGATCTGCGAGCGGATCAACCGCGCATACGACACCCAGCCCACCAGTGCCATGGCGATATAAAAACTCTTCAAGCCCGGGCCGAGGATGGCCATGATCGCCAACATCAATACCAGGAACGGGAACGCCAGGACCACGTCGATCACGCGCATGCAGAAATTGTCGAAACGCCCGCCGATGTAGCCGGAAACCGCACCGACAAAGGTGCCGATCATGAACGGGAAAATCACCCCGACAATGGCCAATTGCAGGTCAATGCGCGCGCCCCAGATCACCCGCGAAAGGATGTCACGACCATAATTGTCCGTGCCAAACGGATGGGCAAGGCTTGGCCCCAGCAGGCTCAGATCCGTGTTCTGCGCAATCGGGTCATAGGGCGCGATCCACGGCGCGAACAGCGCCAAGGCAAACCACGCCAACAGAATCGCCAGGCCCCACGCGGCGGTCAGCCGGCCATTGCGAAAGCCAAACCGCAAGCGCAGGCGCCAGGGCACAATCAACGAGCGGCTGTTCATTGCATTTTCACCCGTGGGTCGAGGGCGACGGTCACGACATCCGCCACAAAGTTGACCACCACCGTCGCACAGGCCAGCACCATGGCCACCCCCTGCACCACCATGTAGTCGCGGGTAAAGATGCCACGGACCAGCAACTGGCCGATGCCGGGAATGGCGAACAGGCTTTCGATCACCACCGTGCCGCTGATCAACCAACCGATGTTCACCGCCAGCAGGTTGACCGCCGGCACCAGGGAATTGGGCAACACATGCCGGCGAAACACCGCAGCCTCCGACAACCCACGGGCGCGGGCGGCGGTGACATGGTCGGCCTGCAACTCCATCAACATGCTCGCCCGCAGGTTGCGCACCAGCACCGCGGACAACGCCAGGGCGATGGTCAGGCATGGCAGGACCATATGGTGCGCCTTGTCCAGCCAGGTGCGGCCGTAGCCCGACACCGGGAACAAGCCCCATTGCACGCTGAGCAACAGGATCAGCATCAAGCCCAGCCAGAATGCCGGCATGCCCAGGCCGACCGTGGTGAATACGCGGATCAGGTTGTCGGCCCAGCCACCTTTATGCCGCGCCGCCAAGGTCGCCAGCGGTATCGCGATCAACAGCGCCAGCACCACGCTGCCAAGGACCAGCACCAACGTCGGCTCGATGCGGGTGACGATCAGCTTCAGGGCATCGACCTTGTACAGCAGCGATTGGCCGAGGTCGCCCTTGAGCAGGTTTTTGAGAAAGTAGAAATATTGCAGCCACAACGGCTGGTCGAGGCCGAACTGCGCGCGGATTTTCAGCAAGGCGTCCGGGGTGCTGCGCGAGCCCAGCAGCGCGCGGGCGGGGTCGCCGGGAATCGAGCGTACCAGCACAAAGGTGATCAGGCTGATGCCAAACAGCACCGGCAACAATTGCAGGGGCCGGGACAGTACAAAACGGTAGCGCGCCAGGTTCATTCGTCAGCCTCGATGGCGAGCAAGAAAGTCCAGCAGCACCGGGAAGTACGCGTGAGGCTCTTCATAAAAGGGCATATGGCTGCTGTTGGGGAACACATGCAGCTCGGCGTGGCGAGCCGCCAGCTTCATGCGCATGGCGCAGGCCGGGGTCAGTTCATCGTGCTGGCCGGTGGTGATCAGCATCGGCATCTTGAAATCGGCCATCTCGGGGATGCGGTTCCAGTCCTTGAGGTTGCCAATATAGAGAAATTCATTCGGCCCCTGCATGGTTTCGTAGGGCCCCATGTTCCAGTCATCCAGGGAGCGCTTGACCGGTGCCGGCCACTCGTCCAGACGACACACGTGGCGGTAGTTGAGCAAGGTGATCGCCGCCTGGTACTGCGGGTGGTCCAGGGTGCCCATGGCTTCATGGCGTTGCATCATCGCCACGGTTTCGCTGCCCAGGGCGCCGCGCAGGCGTTCCAGTTCCTGGGACAGGTGCGGGATGTCGCCGACGGTGTTTTCCAGGATCAGGCTTTTCAGGGCAGCGGGGTAATGGATAGCGTATTCGATCGCCAGCCAGCCGCCCCAGGAATGGCCGAGCAAATGCACACGGCCCAGGCCCAGGGCCTGGCGCACGGTTTCGACTTCTTCGACATAACGGCGGATTTCCCACAGGGAAACATCGGTCGGTCTGGCTGAAGCGCCAGTGCCAAGCTGATCGAATGCAACCACTCGCAGGTTATGGTCTTTGAGCCAGCCATGGGCGTCACGCAAGTAGTCACACGGCAGGCCAGGACCGCCGTTGAGGCACAGCAGCACCTCATCGCCGTCACCAAAGCTGTAGGCCACGAGGTTATGGCCGTCGACTTGCACGTTGTACTGCTGGTCGGGGGCAATTTCACGCCACATGCATACATTCCTTGTGTTGTATCGGCCTGGCGGGTAGCGGCCGTTAATCAGGCCAACACTACCGAGGATGCCGTGTGTCCATAACCTAGTATTTCTTATAGGTTTGGCCTGGCAGTCCTTCGCCGGGGCGTGGCATTCTACTTGCCGCAAGTCGAGATTCAAATGAATTCGGGAGCAGAACGGATGCTGGCCAAGCTAACTGCGTTCAATAACCGTCTGATGCCGGGCAGGAGCCTGGATGAACAGATGGACAATACGTTCGACCTCGCCCAGCAGTTGGGCTTCGATGCGCTGGTGTATGACTACACCCCGGTGCCCATCGACCTCAATGGCGAGCTCATCACCCCCTCGGTGCTGGAATTGCGCAACACCCCGCCCGACTGGCATGCCTTGTGGTGCAGCGAAGGGTTCTACCAGATCGACCCCGTGCAGCACTTGGCCTTGAGCACGGTTTCGCCGTTTGTCTGGTCCTATGACGCCAAAGCCCAGACCGCCCTGCAGCAGATCATCGACCCCTGCCACGCGCCCGTGTCTTCTTACCTGCATGACCGCCAGCTGACCTGCGGCGTCAGCGTGCCGATCCACCTGCCCCGCGGCGGCTTTGCCTCGCTGACCGGCCTGCGCACCGGCAAGGCGAGCGTGGTGCTGCGGGATGCGCAGCAGACTCTGTCGGATTTCGCCCTGATTACCCATGCCTTGCAGGAAGCGGCCTACCCATTATTCAGCAAGGAGCTACGTGCCTACCCGCATATTCGCCTGACCAAACGTGAGCGCGAGTGCCTGAAATGGGCCGCCGATGGCCTGACCGCCGCCGAAATCGCCACCCAATTGAGCCGTTCCCTGGCAGTGGTCACCCTGCACCTGGCGTCGGCGATGCACAAATTAGGCGCAAAGAACCGGGTCCAGGCAGTGGTTCGCGCAACCCACTATCGCTTGCTGGAAGACTGAACCTTCGGCAAAACCTAGCTGTTTTGCTAGTTACCTAAACATCGCGTGCCGATTATCGTGTCCCTGATCCTTTTTTTCAGAGCAGGGTACGAAATGGAATTCATCGAAAAAATCCGCGAAGGGTATGCGGCCTTTGGCGCTTACCAGACCTGGTACCGCATCACTGGCGACCTGACCACCGGCCGCACACCGTTGGTGATCATCCATGGGGGCCCCGGCTGCACCCATGACTACGTCGACGCCTTCAAGGACGTCGCCGCCAGCGGTCATGCCGTGATCCACTACGATCAACTGGGCAATGGGCGCTCCACCCACTTGCCCGACAAAGACCCCTCCTTCTGGACCGTCAGCCTGTTCCTCGATGAGCTGAACAACCTGCTGGACCACCTGCAAATCAGCGATGACTACGCGATCCTCGGGCAATCCTGGGGCGGCATGCTCGGCAGTGAGCATGCGATCCTGCAACCCAAGGGCCTGCGCGCCTTCATCCCGGCCAACTCGCCCACCTGCATGCGCACCTGGGTCAGCGAAGCCAACCGCCTGCGCAAACTGCTGCCCGAAGGCGTGCATGAAACCCTGCTCAAGCATGAAGCCGCCGGCACCTACCAAGACCCGGAATACCTCGCCGCCTCGCGGATTTTCTATGACCAGCACGTGTGCCGGGTCAACCCCTGGCCTGAAGAGGTAGCCCGCACCTTCGCCGCGGTCGATGCCGACCCGACGGTGTACCACGCCATGAGCGGCCCTACCGAGTTCCACGTGATTGGCAGCCTGAAGGACTGGAACGTGATCGGCCGCCTGTCGGCGATCAAGGTGCCGACCCTGGTGATTTCCGGCCGGCATGACGAGGCGACGCCGCTGGTGGTCAAGCCGTTCCTGGACGAAATCGCGGATGTGCGCTGGGCACTGTTTGAAGACTCCAGCCACATGCCCCATGTGGAAGAGCGCCAGGCGTGCATGGGCACGGTGGTGAAGTTCCTGGATGAAGCGTGCTCGACGCCGCACACAGCCCTCAAGGCTGGCTGAGGTAAAAATGTGCAGGGCCACTTAGCGCTGTCGCTCAGTAAATTGGAATATCCCTGTGGCGAGCGGGCTTGCTGTGGCGAGCGGGCTTGCCCCGCGTTGGGCTGCGAAGCAGCCCCCATAAGGCCAACTGCGTTTATCCAGGCATATAAAATCGCCAGGTTTTAGGGCCGCTTCGCAGCCCAACGCGGGGCAAGTCCGCTGGCCACAACATGCCCGCTCGCCACTGCAGCTCGCCCCCCTCCTACCGTCTAGACGTCGCTGGTCTCCGGCCTCGCAGCTTTGTTCGACACCTGCGCCACCAGTGGAATCTCCTGACCCTGTGCATCAAACAACTTGCCGCCGCTGAAGTAATCCCCCTCGCGCAAGGCCGCCACATCCTGGAAGCACAAACTGCGCTCCGTCCCTGCCACGAACACTGATTGCTGGTCTGAGTTACCGGCGGTGATGTGGTTGAACGCCAGGTTCAGCAGGATCGCCATGATCGCCGACGAGCTGATGCCCGAGTGGAAAATGGTCGCGAACCAGCTGGGAAAATGATCGTAGAAACTCGGCGCAGCGATGGGGATCATGCCGAAACCGATGGACGTGGCGACGATGATCAGGTTCATGTTGTTGCGGTAATCCACCTTGGACAGCGTGCGAATACCACTGGCCGCCACGGTGCCGAACAGCACGATCCCGGCACCGCCCAGTACCGAGGTCGGTACGGCCGCAATGACACGCCCCATGAAGGGCAGCAGGCCGAGAATCACCAGGAACAGCCCACCGGTCGCCACCACAAACCGACTCTTCACCCCCGTCACCGCCACCAGGCCGACGTTCTGGGCGAATGCACTTTGGGTGAACGAACCGAAGATCGGCGCGAACATGCTCGACAGCATATCGGCACGCAGGCCATTACCGAGACGTTTGGAGTCGACCTTGGTGTCGATGATCTCACCCACCGCCAGGATATCTGCCGAGGTTTCCACCAGGGTCACCATCACCACGATACACATGGAAATGATCGCCGCCACATGAAAGGTCGGCATGCCGAAATGGAATGGCGCGGGGAAACCGAACATCGGCCCCTGGGTGACACCGGAGAAGTCGGCCATGCCCAGCAATACCGCAATGAGCGTGCCGATCACCATCGCCAGCAGGATCGACAACCGCGAGATAGTCGCACTGCCGATCTTGCTCAGCAGCAACACCAGCACCAGGGTCAGCGCGGCCAGGCCGATGTTCGGCATGCTGCCGAAGTCGGCTGCGCGGCTGTTGCCGCCCATGGCCCACCGCGCCGCGACGGGCATCAGGGTCAGGCCGATGGTGGTGATCACGATACCGGTCACCAGCGGTGGGAAAAACTGAGTGATCCGAGAGAACACCGGGGTAATCAATAGCCCGATCAATGACGCCGCCATCACCGCCCCCAGAATCGCCGGCACCCCGCCAGCGCCATCGCTGCCGACAATCGCCACCATGGTTGCCACACCGGCAAACGACACGCCCTGTACCAGCGGCAACTGGCAGCCAAAAAACGGCAGGCCAAGGGTTTGCAGCAAGGTGGCCAGGCCACCGGCAAACAACGACGCGGCGATCAACAGGCCGATATCCGCCGGCGACAACCCAGCCGCCTGGCCGACGATCAACGGTACGGCAACGATGCCGCCGTACATGGTGAGCACATGCTGCAGGCCGTAAGCCAGGTTGGCGGCGACGCCAAGATTCTCATCTTCCGGCCGCTGCGGTGACGCCTTCGGGATAGTCATGGTGAGGGGTTCTCTGTTTTTGTTGTGCGGCCACTGTATGCAATGTAAGGACTGGATGTCCATAGAGTTGTATACAATCAATCGAACAAGATACCCTCCATCGGCGTTACAAAAACAATCCGGCCGACATGAGCCAGAACGCCAAAGGACACTAAAACCATGAAAAAGGCACTACAGGGCGCAACCGTGGCATTGACGCTCCTCGGCGGTGGGGAGGCCGTCGCGATGGAATGGATGAACAACAGCGTAGGATTTCGCTACGGCCAGCAGTTCACCAATCCGAACAACCCCGATGCATTCAGTAAACGCATCTACAGCTTTACCCACGCCAGCGGCTACCAGTACGGCAGTCACTTCCTGAACCTGGATGTGTTCCTGTCCGACAGCCGCGACCCGCGCAAGGGCACCGACCACGGCGGCAGTGAGGTGTACGCGGTGTATCGGCACCAGTTGTATGCCTCTCGCGTCTTCGATACGCCGCTGGGTACCGGGTTGATCAAGGATTACGCCTTCACCCTGGGCTTCGATGCCAACCGCAACAACAACTTCGCCTCAGCCAGGAAACGCGCACTGGTGCTCGGCCCGACCTTGAAGTTCAACACCGTCGGCGTGCTGGACCTGAGCCTGATGTACTACAAGGAACGGAACCACACCGGCATTCCCGGCGCGAAAGAGTCGAACCACACGTTTGACGACACTTACCTGCTCAACCTGACCTGGATACGCCCGTTCGAGATCGGCAACCATGGGGCCAAGTTCCAGGGGTTCATCAACCACGTCGGAGACAAGGGCGAGGACTTCCACGGCCGCGATACCGCAGCCGAAACCTTGCTGCGCACCGCGCTGATGGTGGCGGTGCGGCCGGGTAAAAGTGTTAAACCGAACCTGTATCTGGGGGTGGGCTACGAGTACTGGCATAACAAATTCGGTGTGGATGGCGGCCGGGGCAGCCGCACATCGACGCCGACGGTGAATATGGAAGTGACCTTCTAGGGGGAGTCAAATGCAGGAGGGGGCTTGCTCCCTCCCACAGACTGAAACGCAGTGTCACTCCAGGTTCAGATCCGTTGCCAGTTCCGAGCGGCCTGCTTTCGGCCGCGCCAGCCAGTAACCCAGCACCGCCAACGGCGCAGTCGCCAGCATCACCAGTGCCGTGATCAACAGCGGCTGCTCAAGCATCGACGACACCACCAGGCTGCTGAGAAAGCACAGCCCCAATTGCAGGGTGTTTTGCAGCGCTGCGGCCTTGCCGGAATTTTCTGCAAAGGGCATCAGCGCATTCGCCACCACGATCGGATAGCTGGCGCCATTGACCAGGGCCATCAGGCAGAACGGGATCAGCAAGGTGGTCAGGGTCGGCACGGTCAAGGTGGCGACCAGATACAACGCCACCATGCTGATGCAATAGGCCACCAACAACCACGGCAACAGTGTCTTGCCCTGGAAACGCTGCAAGGCGCTGCGGCAACTGTAGCCACCGACCAGGAAGGCGAGGGTCGGCAGCACATAGCTCAAGCCGATGTCATTGGGGCTGTAGCCCATGTCACCGAGGATGAAGGGCGACGCGGTCAGCCAGGCGAAAAAACTGGCGGAGCACGCCGCAAAGATCATGACGTTGCCGGTGAATACCCGAGAGCCGAGCAACTGCCCGTAGCCCAGGCGCGCAGGCTCGCCCTCTGCGGCAGGGCGTTTGGGCAAGGCACGTAGGAATAACGTAGGCAGCAGCAACAGCAGCGAGACACCCAATAACACCGCGAAAATCGCCTGCCAGCCAAAGTGATTCAACACCATCGCGCCCAACAGCGGCGCCAGGGCCGGCGACAATGACATCAGCGGCATGATACTGGCGAATACACGGTGGGCTTTGTCAGCTGGGTAACGGTCAATCACCAAGGCCTGCCAACTGACCGCGGCGGAACACACGCCAATCGCCTGGATAAAGCGCAAGGCCAGCAGCTGCGGCGCCGTCTCGACCCAGAACATCCCCGCGCAGCCCAGCACGAACAGGCTCAGGCCGGTGACCAGGATCGGTTTGCGCCCGAGTCGATCAGACAACGGCCCCCACAGCAACTGCCCCACCGCAAAGCCGGCGAGGAAAATACTCAGGCTGGCGCCCACCGCGCCGGCGCCGATCTGCAATTGCTCGCCCATGGCGCCAAACGCCGGCAAGTACATGTCCATGGCGAGGTAACCGAGCATGCTCAGCCCCGCCAGATACCAGGTGAAACCAAAAGAGTTTTTCATTGAAGCCTTATAGATCCTGCCATCAAACAATTTGCTGACTGCCGCTCATTATGAAGCTGGCAACATCCCTGTGAAGCGATAATAATTGGACACATCTATCAATATTTTTGAAGGCAGTGTGTATGTGGTCCGAATACTCCCTGGATGTGGTTGATGCGGTCGCGCGCCACGGCAGCTTCAGCGCTGCGGCCCAGGAACTGCACCGCGTGCCATCGGCCATCAGCTATACGGTGCGCCAACTGGAAGAGTGGCTGGCCGTGCCGTTGTTTGTGCGGCGCCATCGCGATGTCGAACTCACCCCCGCTGGCCGTCTATTTATAGATGAAGCGCGGGGCGTGATGAAAAAAATGCTCGGTACACGGCGCTTGTGCCAGCAGGTGGCCAATGGCTGGAGCGGCCAGTTGAAGGTCGCGGTGGATTCCATCGTCAAACCCCAGCGTTGCCGGCAATTGGTGCTGGATTTCTATCGACAGTTTCCCGAGGTGGAATTGCTGCTGGAATACGAGGTGTACAACGGCGTGTGGGACGCCCTGGCCGATGAACGTACCGACATTGTGATCGGCGCCACCAGCGCGGTGCCGGTGGCCAGTCACTTCACCTTTCGCGACATGGGGCTGTTGAACTGGCTGTGCGTGGTCAGCAGCCAGCATCCGCTCGCCGGCATCAAAGGCTTGCTCAATGACGACCAACTGCGCCCCTTCGCCTCGCTGTGCATGACCGATACGTCACGCAACCTGCCCAAGCGCGACACCTGGACCCTGGACAACCAGCGCCGCCTGGTGGTGCCTAACTGGGCCTCGGCGATCGACTGCCTGCGCGATGGCCTGTGCGTTGGCATGGCGCCAGCGCATCAAGTGCTGCCCTGGATCGAACGCGGTGAACTGGTGGCCCTGCAATTGAGCCGCCCCTTCCCCGCCAGCCCGTCGTGCGTGGCGTGGGCGCAGAACAAGGTGTCCCCCGCCATGCGTTGGTTGCTGGAGTACTTGGGCGACACCGAGACGATGAACCAGGAGTGGTTGAATGGGAGTGACCGTTGAAGATCACCGGGATCCGTTGTGTGGGGGGGCCAGTCCGTTAAGGTTTTTTGTAGGAGCGAGCTTGCTCGCGAAAAACTCATAGGCGCCGCGTCCATTCAGGAAGCACGCGCTATCGTTGACGTTTTTCGCGAGCAAGCCCGCTGGCGATGTACGCTTAACTGACGGGCATCAGATCCCATTTCAATCCAGTAAACGCGTGATGGCGCGCACGATCATCTCGACCTCCTTGGCCTCCAGGGTCAGCGGCGGCAGCAGCCGAATGACTTTGCCCCGCGTCACATTGATCAGCAGCCCATGCTCCTGGGCGGCACGCTGGGCCAGGTCGCGATAAGGGCTGGCCAACTCGATCCCGATCATCAGGCCTTGCCCGCGAATCGCCAGCACTTGCGGGTGCTCATTCAATTCCACCCATAACCGCGCCAGCAGGCGCTCCCCCTGTTGCGCGGCGTTCTGCAACAGCCCCTGCTCTTCGATAATGTCGAGCACGGTGCAGCCGACGCGACACGCCAGCGGATTGCCGCCAAAGGTACTGCCGTGACTGCCCGGCGTGAACAGCTCGGCCACGTGAGCCCGAGCCAGGCACGCGCCGATAGGTACGCCGTTGCCGAGGCCTTTGGCCAAGGTCATCACGTCCGGAACAATGCCTTCATGCTGGAAGGCAAACCAAGCGCCAGTACGTCCGATGCCGGTCTGGATTTCATCGAGCATCATCAGCCAGCCATGGCGCGAGCAGTGATCGCGCAAGGCTTTCAGATAACCCGGCGGCGCGACCATCACGCCGCTTTCGCCCTGGATAGGCTCCAACAGGACAGCGGCAATACGCGGGCCGAACTGCTGAGTCAGCGCCTCCAGGGCTGCCAGGTCGCCAAAACCCACCTTGAGAAAATCCCCCGGCAAACGCTGGAAGCCCAGGCGTACCGACGGTCCGTCACTGGCAGCCATGGTGCCGAGGGTGCGGCCGTGGAAGGCGTTTTCCATCACCACCACCAACGGCTGCTCGATGCCCTTTTTCCAGCCATGCAGGCGCGCCAGCTTCAGTGCCGTCTCATTGGCTTCGGCACCGGAATTGTTGAAGAAGGCGCGGTCCAGGCCGGACAGCCGGGTCAGGCGCAGGGCCAGTCGTTGTTGCCAGTCGATGCTGTAGAGGTTGGAGGTGTGCAACAGCAAGCCGGCCTGTTCGCTGATGGCTGCTACCAGTTTTGGGTGGGAGTGCCCAACGTTGGTCACCGCCACGCCCGCCACCGCGTCCAGGTATTCACGCCCCTGCTGGTCCCACAGGCGCGTGCCCAAGCCACGGGTAAAGCTCAGAGCCAGGGGTTGGTAGGTGGTCATCAGGCAGGCGGCGGTCATGGTGGCAAGCTCCAGGGCATCTTGGGGACGATCCCAGTATCGTTAGCCACCTGAGCTGGATAAACTGCACTTTCCTGCAATGACTTTGAACCAGGGCTTGATAATGGATTTATTCCAGGCGATGTCGGTGTATGTGAAAGTGGTCGAGAGCGGCAGCATGACCGCCGCCGCCCACGCCTGCGGAATATCGACCACCATGGTCGGCAACCACCTGCGCGCGCTCGAGCAACGGCTGGGAGTCAGCCTGCTCAAGCGCACCACGCGCAAGCAAAGCCTGACGGAGTTCGGTGGGCAGTATTACCAGCGTTGCCTGGAAGTGCTGGGGTTGGTGGCCGACTCCGAGCAATTGGCCGAACAGGCCCACAGCGACGTCCCCCGCGGCACTCTGCGCATCACGGCGCCCCCCGCCTTCGGCACCGAACGCCTGGCACCGGCCTTGAGCGAGTTCTCCCGGCGCTACCCGCAGATCAAGCTGTACGTGGTGCTCAGCAACCAGCGCATGGACCTGGTCGACAGCGGTTTCGACGTGGCGATCCGCCTGGGTGAACTGGAACCCTCAAGCTTGATCGCACGGCCCATGCAGGATTACACCATGACCCTGTGCGCCTCGCCGGATTACCTGGCGCGACACGGCATGCCACAGGTGCCCGAGCATCTGCAACAGCATGACTGCCTGGCATTCGCCTACCCGTCGACCGACGATTGGCGCAACGCCGACAAACTGTGGCGCATGACCGGGGATGAGGGCGAGGTGGAGATTCCAGTATCGGGCTCGTTGACCATCAACAGCTCGCAAGCCCTGCGCCAGGCCGCAGTGCAAGGCATGGGCATCGTTATGCTGCCGGATGCCCTGGTGCAGCCCGACCTGCAAACCGGCAAGCTGGTGGCCCTATTGACCACCTACCAACTGCCCAGCCGCCCCATGCACCTGCTGTACCCACAGGACCGCTATCGCCTGCCCAAGTTGCGCGCCTTTGTGGATTTCGTCATGGAACAGTGGGCGCGCTAGAAGCCCACGCCCAATTCCCGCAAGCGGGCGGCCGTGCGTTCGGCGGACACATGATGAATGCCCTGCCAACCCAAGGCGACAGCCGCCTCGATATTGCCGGCGACGTCGTCGATGAACACCACTTCGCTCGGCTGGATATCCGGCAGATGAGCACGCACCTGGGCGAGGCTGGCGTGATAGATCGCGGCATCCGGCTTGATCAGCTTCAACTCGCCGGAGACCACGATGTCGCGAAAACACTGCAGGAACGGGTAGTTGGCCCGCGCATAGGGGAACGTCTCGGCCGACCAGTTGGTGAGCCCGAACAGCGGCATGTCGGCGTGATGCAACGCCTCGAGAATGGCCACGCCCTCCGGTAACGGGCCGCGCAGCATTTCATGCCAGCGGTCGTAATAGGCCGTGATCAAGGTTTCGTGCTGGGGGTATTGCGCGACCAGGCTGCGCGTAGCCTCGGCCAGGGTACGACCCGCGTCCTGCTCGGTGTTCCAGGCCTGGGTACAGATGGTGTCGAGGAACCACTGCCGTTCGTGATCGTCGGCAATCAGCTTGCGGTACAGGTGGTGCGGGTTCCAATCGAACAGGACACCGCCAAAATCAAAAACGACTGCACGAATCGTCATCAGATCCTCCGTTAGCGTGAGTTGATAGCCGATGGAGTCTGGCAGATCGATGGCGGCAGCGGCAAAGGCTTAACACACAACGAATGTGGGAGCGGGCTTGCCCGCGATTGCAGGGTGTCAGCCGAAACATCCAGCACTGACAAACCGCGATCGCGGGCAAGCCCGCTCCCACATTTTTTTCGAGCGTGTTTAGGCTTGGACCAGGCCGTTGATCTTAACGGTCGGATTCACGTCAGCCTCGTAGTCCACGCCATCGATCTCAAAGCCGAACAAGCGCAGGAACTCAGCCTTGTAGCCGGCAAAATCGCTGATCTCGTTGACGTTGTCGTCGGTCACCTGGTTCCACAGTGCTGCCACGGCGTCCTGGACCTTCGGCTCCAGTTCGGCCAGGTCGGCGCGCAGGCGGCCGTCGGCGTCGAGCTTCGGCTGGCTGCCGTACAAGCTGTCCTTGAACAGGCCGTAGACCTGCTCGATGCAACCTTCGTGGGTGCCCTGCTCTTTCATCACCTTGAACAGCAACGACAGGTACAGCGGCATGATCGGGATCGCCGAGCTGGCCTGGGTCACCACGGCCTTGAGTACCGACACACGAGCGTCGCCCTTCAGCGCAGCCAGGTTGTCGCGCAGGGTCAGGACTTTCTTGTCCAGGTCCTTCTTGGCTTCGCCGATGGAACCGTTCCAGTAGATGTCCTGGGTCAGCTTCTCACCCAGGTAGGTGAACGCAGTGGTCTTGGCGCCTTCGGCCAGTACATCGGCGTCACGCAGGGCGTCGATCCACAGCTGCCAGTCTTCGCCACCCATGACTTTCACGGTGCCGTCGATTTCTTCCTGGGTCGCCGGTTCCAGGGTGGTGTCGACCACGACGCCCTTGTCGGTGTTGATCCCACGCAGGGTCACGGCTTTGCCGATCGGCTTGAGGGTGGAGTTGTGCACCACGCCCTGCGGGTCGGTACGGCGTGGCGCGGCCAGGCTGTAGACCACCAGGTCGATCTTGCCCAGGTTTTTCTTGATGGTGTCGATGGTCAGGCGCTTGATCTCGTCGGAGAACGCATCACCGTTGATGCTCTTGGCGTACAGGCCTTTTTCGACGGCAAACTTCTCGAACGCGGCGCTGTTGTACCAGCCGGCGGAACTCAACTTGCCCTCTTCGCCTTCTTTCTCAAAAAACACGCCCAGGGTGTCGGCGCCGCAGCCAAACGCGGCACTGATGCGCGCGGCCAGGCCATAACCGGTGGAAGCACCGAGGACCAGCACCTTTTTCGGGCCGCCTTCGATGACGCCGTGTTGAGTCACGTAGTCGATCTGTTCCTTGACGTTCGCTTCACAGCCAACAGGGTGAGCGGTCACACAGATGAAGCCACGAACCCGCGGTTTGATGATCATAAAATTTCTGCCTCTTCCAAGGTGCCGAAGGCCAATGGTGGCCATTCAACTTCAATCGTACCGGTCTATGACGTCCAAAAAACCGAAGCGTCACGATAGTCGCAAATCTTCTGTTTACAAAATCCAATCGGCGCCGCGCTTTTCTGCGCATCCCTGCTAACGTTCGGGGTATCGCCACGCGTCCTGCGCCGTTTTCGCAGCAAACGCTATTCGTGAAAATTTGTTCAATCCCTTCACAATTTTGCAATATTTAAAACGCCCAACCGACTGATAACGCCTTATCATGGCGGGGTTGTTTCAATATGTTTCAAAACCCCACCACTCGCAGCCACGGAACCGTACCTGTCGAATGGCGTCCAGCTGGAGCTGAGTTTCATGAGCAAGTCCGCGTTACGCAAGAAAGCAGTGTCGATCGCCTGGGTGCTCGGCGTGCTGCTGTTTATTTTCCTGTTCCCCCTGACCACGGCGGTCTTCCTCGGCCTGGTACTGGTCTGCGGTGTCTATGACTTCCTGCGTAACGGCTTGTATGACCGCGATACCTTCAAGAAATACTTTATCGGCAGCGGCCGCAATACCTGGTTGCTGGCGCCGTTCAACACCCTGTTCGACCTGCTGAGCAGCCGCAATCGCCATGTCTACACGATGCGCGACCTGCCGCCCGCCTGGCGTGAAGACCTGCAACAGGTGATCAACGATGCCATGGCCCACAAGGATGAAATCATCGGCTACCTGGACGAGCGCATGGCCGAGAAGAAACGCGGCATGCTGTTTTTCCAGTGGTATGGCCGCCCGATCGAAACCACCCTGGACATCCCGGAACTGCGTAAAAAGCTGCCGTTCGTGAAGACCATCGGGGTTTCGGTGTTCAACGAAAACCGCTCGACGTCCTTTCACTTCGGGCCCCTGCGCATGATGTTCCGGGTGCTCTACAACATGGCGCCGGCGCCTCACCATGACGGCGTGTATATCCAGGTCGGCAAGCACAAGCATTACTGGCACGACGACCCGCTGTTTATTTTCGATGACACGTTGATGCATGCGTCCTTCAACAAGAACGACGCAAAACGTTACTGCCTGTTCATTGATATCGTGCGGCCGACCTTGCTGCCCTCGGTCCTCAACGCCGTGATCGCGGGTTTTGCCGGCCTGGTATTCACCCTGCGTCGGGTTTTCTACAAAAACTGGAAGCTGATTCAGTAAGTTCTGCGGCATGATGGTGCTGGACGGTGTTTGCGCCCTGCCCGCGAGGCGGCCAGAATAACCGTCTCGTGCGACCGAATTCGGCGCCCACCATTCTCAAGCCATCGCCCCGCTGAAGGGCGCGGTGGCTGCGCTTTCAAGGAACCAGAATGCCCCAACGTCAAGTCATCAACGCCTCCGTCAGCCCCAAGGGCAGCCTCGAAACACTCTCCCAACGTGAAGTCCAGCAACTGAGCGAAGCCGGCTCCGGCAGCATCTATACCCTGTTCCGTCAATGCGCCCTGGCCATCCTCAATACGGGCGCGCATATCGACAACGCCAAGACCATCCTCGACGCCTATAAAGACTTTGAAGTGCGCATTCATCAGCAGGATCGTGGCGTACGCCTGGAACTGTTGAACGCGCCGGCCGATGCGTTCGTCGATGGCGAAATGATCGCCAGCACCCGCGAGATGCTGTTCAGCGCCTTGCGTGACATCGTCTACACCGAGAACGAGCTGGACAGCCAGCGCATCGACCTGAGCAACTCACAGGGCATCACCGACTACGTGTTCCACCTGCTGCGCAATGCGCGCACGCTGCGCCCGGGTGTCGAGCCGAAGATCGTGGTGTGCTGGGGCGGGCACTCGATCAACACCGAAGAATACAAATACACCAAGAAGGTCGGCCACGAACTGGGCCTGCGCAGCCTCGATGTGTGCACCGGCTGCGGTCCCGGCGTAATGAAAGGGCCGATGAAGGGCGCGACCATTTCCCACGCCAAGCAACGCATCACCGGCGGGCGCTACCTGGGCCTGACCGAGCCCGGCATCATCGCCGCCGAAGCGCCGAACCCGATCGTCAACGAGCTGGTGATCCTGCCGGATATCGAGAAGCGCCTGGAAGCCTTCGTGCGCGTCGGCCACGGCATCATCATCTTCCCAGGCGGTGCCGGCACGGCCGAAGAGTTCCTGTACCTGCTGGGTATTTTGATGCACCCGGACAACCGTGGCCTGCCATTTCCGGTCATCCTCACCGGGCCGAAACACGCCGCGCCGTACCTGCAGCAACTGCACGCCTTCGTCGGCGCAACCCTGGGCGAAGCAGCGCAGGCGCACTACCAGATCATCATCGACGACCCGGCCGAAGTGGCTCGCCAGATGACCGCCGGGCTCAAGGCGGTGAAGCAGTTCCGGCGCGAGCGCAACGACGCGTTTCACTTCAATTGGCTGTTGAAGATCGACGAAGGCTTCCAGCGCCCATTCGACCCGACCCACGAAAACATGGCCAGCCTGCAACTGAGCCACGCGCTGCCGCCCCATGAGCTGGCGGCCAACCTGCGTCGTGCGTTTTCGGGGATCGTGGCGGGTAACGTCAAGGACAAGGGCATTCGCCTGATCGAACAGAACGGCCCGTACGAGATCCACGGCGACCCGGCCATCATGCAACCGCTGGACGAGCTGCTACAGGCCTTCGTCGCCCAGCACCGTATGAAGCTGCCAGGCGGCGCGGCCTATGTGCCGTGCTACCGCGTGGTGCAATAAACCGGCACTGCGGTCGGCCATGGTTTGTATCGCTGGGAACCCGATGGAAGGGTGTGAGTGAAGTTCGGTCCAGGGTTTGACCTGTTCGGACTCACCCACATCCAGAAAGCGGCCCAGGCAATCGTGGAGTGGGGGCGGGTACTGGAGACCCTGCTGCCCACCCGCGATCGCAGCGTTGCGGCCGCGAGCAGGCTTTGGTAAAACCGCATCTTCCCTTGATCCAGAGAACGCCTCACGTGCGCACGCTTCTTCTCGCAGCCCTGGTCATGACGCCGACCCTCGTCCTGGCTGACACCATCGCCTGGCCCGACTTGCCGCCCACCTGCTTTGTCAGCGGCCGCTCCGCCACGAGTGCGGATGTCGACAGCGGGTGTGCCGCCTTCCTGATCAATGTCAAAGGCCAGGCGGCGGGCACCCCGATCAAACTGGATATTCCCCAGTACGCCATGCATGTGGATGAAACGACCGGCAAGGAAACCCCGGTGATCCTCATCCAGGCCGAGGAAAACGGTGAGGTCAAGGCCGTGGGCTATCGGGAACTGGGCACCGACCAACTGGGGGCGGCACTGTTGCGGGAGGTTCGGCTCCTGGGTACGAAGAAGCCGACCTAGGCAGGGCTTCAGCGAACCCAGCCACCCACCTGCCAGTGGAAACCGTCATTGCGTTGCACCCAGTGCGGATGCACGTAGCGATAGCCTTCGCGCACCGGCTCCCAATGGCCATGCACCGCGACGTAGCGCCCACCGTCCCAACGCCAGTAACCGCGCGACCATATATAGCCGTAGCGTGGCGCAGGCTCGACTTCAATCACTTGAACCGGCGGCGGCTGTGGCGCGACCACCTCGACATACTCACGTTGCACCGGGCGCCGCTCATGCACGACACGCTCTTGCACACACCCGGATGCGGCGACAACCATGGCCGCCAATGCTGCATAACGTAACAACATACAAACCCCTCGGGCGCTAACACCCAACACCTGTATCAGTAAAAAATGCCCCCTGGTTCCAGCCGCGCTCCTGCATGGCCTGGGTTCTTTTTTAACAGGTGGTGTCTGTCAGGTTGCTGAACCCACTCGCCTCAAAAAGCGCACGCGACGGCCGGTCGCTTCAGGCGTACCCGCAACACCGCGGCGTTTGCACCTCTTCGCCCTCATGCCGGGCCGAAACGCTCCAGCACCGCCTCGACAAACCCTCGCAACTTGGCGGTACGCTGGCGGTGGGCGGTGTAGACCAGATGCATTGGCCGGCTGGGAGCCTCGAAGTCCGGCAGCACCTGCACCAACTCGCCCCTGGCCAATGCCGCGCGCAGAAAGTCTTCCGGGCCCAGGACGATGCCAAAACCGTCCAGCGCGGCTGTCATCAACGCCCGGCTTTCATTGATCTGCAACCGGCTGGCGACCTTCACTGTGTGCGGTGTCGAGCCTTGGTAAAACACCCATTCGCGATCCGCGGGGCGTGACCAGAAGGCGTAGCCCAGGCATTCGTGGTGCTCCAGGTCGGCCGGCGCCAGCGGCATGCCGCGGGCCGCCAAGTACGCCGGCGCCGCGCAGGCCACCAGGCGGTAAGGCGCCAGTGGCCGGGCGGTCAAACCGGTGGTGGCCAGCGGGCCGATGCGAAACGCCGCTTCATAGCCCTCCTCCACCAAATCGACGAAACGATCCGTGAGGTGCAGGTCGATTTGCACCTGCGGGTTATCGCGCAAAAAAGCGGTAATCAGCGGCATCAGGCTGTAGGAGCCGAAAGTGACCGGCGCGGTGATTTTCAGCTTGCCACGCGGCGTGTCATTCATGATCTGCGCCAGGGAATCAGCCGCCTCGGCCTCTGTCAGGATATGTTTGCACCGCTCGTAATACGCGCTGCCCAACTCGGTGAGGCTTTGTCGACGCGTGGTGCGATTGAGCAAGCGCGCGCCCAGGCGCTGCTCCAACGCGGCAACGTGTTTGGCCACCATCTGCGCCGACATGTTCAAGCGCTCGGCAGCGCGGGCGTATGAGCCCAACTCGGCGGCGACCACAAAGGCATTCATGCTGGATAGACGGTCCATCATTCCCTACTCCCAGTAACAACACCCACGCCATAACAATTATTTATCGCCAAACAGTTGCCAATCATCATAACGGCTCCCCTGTTCAAAAGGAGCAAGACCATGAAGATTGGCGTGATTGGCGCGGGCTTTATCGGGCGTGCCGTGGCCCAGCTGGCTTTAGCTGCAGGGCATGAGGTGATGCTGAGCAACTCCCGTGGCCCGCAGACCATGAGCAGCGTGCTCAGCGGTATTCGCGGCGTCAAAGTGGGCAGTGCGCAAGATGCCGCGCAGTTCGGGGACGTGGTGCTGGTGGCGATTCCGTTTGAGCATTACCGCAGCATTCCCGCGCAGTGGCTGGAGGGCAAGACAATACTGGATCCCAACAACTACTACCCCGAGCGTGACGGGCATTTCCCCGCGCTCGACCGTTTTGAAACCACCACCAGCCGGCTGCTCGCCGAGCATTTTTCCCATTCGAAGGTGGTCAAGGTGTTCAATGCGATCTTCGCGACCGACCTGACCGAGCACGCCCGCCCCCACGGTGCCCCTGACCGCCGCGCATTGCCGGTGGCCGCCGATGATGCTGGCGCGAAAGCCCAGGTGATCGGCTTACTCGACGAGCTGGGCTTCGATGCCGTGGACGCCGGCAACCTGGATGAAAGCTGGCGGTTCGAGCGCGCCAAACCGGCGTATTGCGTGCCGCTGGACCAGGCCGGGTTGAGGGCGGCCCTGGCCGCGGCCGAGCGCACGGTTGAACTGCCTCCGGTCAGCCGGGAGCACACCCACAGTTAAACAGCCGCCCACAAAAAGCCCGCTGACCGTTACCGGTTCAGCGGGCTTTTTAAGCGTTACCTGATATCAGGCGTTGCTTACAGCGCCAGGTCAGACGCTGGCTTGCTCGGCGCGGCCGCAGGCTTGGCAGCCTCGGTGGCTTTTGGAGCAGTCAGTTGCGGAATCGCAGGCGGTGGGGTCAGTTGCAGGATACCGGCGGTGTAGGCCCATTCCTTGGCAACAGCCTCAGGACTGTCGTTCAGCTTGGTGCCGTAGCTTGGCACGATCTGGTGCAGTTTTGTCTGCCACTCAGGGGTCGCAACCTTGTCCTTGAACACTTTCTGCAGCACGGTCAGCATGATCGGCGCCGCAGTCGATGCGCCTGGCGATGCACCCAACAGGCCGGCAATGGTGTTGTCGGCGGAGCTGACCACTTCGGTACCGAGTTTCAGGACGCCGCCCTGCTCTTCGTCACGCTTGATGATCTGCACGCGCTGACCGGCTTGCCACAGGCGCCAGTCTTCTTTCTTGGCGTTCGGGAAGTACTCTTTCAGGGCGTTGTAGCGGTCGTCATCCGACAGCATCAGTTGGCCGGCAAGGTACTCGACCAGCGGGTATTCACGAATACCGACTTTGGTCATTGGCCAGATGTTGTGGGTGGTGGTGCTGGTCAGCAGGTCCAGGTACGAGCCTTCTTTCAAGAACTTGGTCGAGAAGGTTGCGAATGGGCCAAACAGGATCACGCGCTTGCCATCCAGCACGCGGGTGTCCAGGTGCGGAACCGACATCGGTGGCGCGCCAACCGAAGCTTTACCGTAGGCCTTGGCCAGGTGCTGCTCGGCAATGGTCGGGTTATCGGTGACCAGGAACGAGCCGCCAACCGGGAAGCCCGCGTATTCCTTGGCTTCCGGAATGCCCGACTTCTGCAGCAAGTGCAGGGCACCGCCGCCAGCGCCGATGAACACGAACTTGGCGTCGGTTTCAGTCTTGGTGCCGTCTTTCAGGTTTTTGTAGCTGACACGCCACGAGCCGTCGGCGTTCTTGGTGATGTCCTGCACTTCGCTCGACAGTTTCAGGTCGAACTTCGGCGTGGTTTGCAGGTGAGCGACGAACTGGCGGGTGATCTCGCCGAAGTTCACGTCGGTGCCGATCGGGGTCCAGGTGGCCGCGATTTTCTGGTTCGGGTCACGCCCTTCCATCATCAACGGAACCCATTTGGCGATCTGCGCCGGGTCTTCGGAGTACTGCATGCCGGCGAACAGCGGGCTCGCCTGCAGGGCTTCGTAGCGCTTCTTGAGGAACTTGATGTTGTCATCGCCCCACACAAAGCTCATGTGCGGTGTGGAGTTGATGAACGAACGCGGGTTCTTCAGCACGCCCTGCTGGACCTGCCAGGACCAGAACTGACGGGAGATCTGGAACGCTTCGTTGATCTCGACCGCTTTCGGGATCTCAACGTTGCCGTTCTTGTCTTCCGGGGTGTAGTTCAGCTCAGCCAGGGCCGAGTGACCGGTACCGGCGTTGTTCCAGCCGTTGGAGCTTTCTTCGGCGACGCCGTCGAGGCGCTCGACCATTTCCATCGACCAGCCTGGTTCCAGCTCATTGAGCCATACACCCAGGGTCGCACTCATGATGCCGCCGCCGATCAGCAGCACATCGACTTTCTTTGCCTCTTCCGCGTGAACGGACGTGATCCCCATCGACAAAGCCAGCCCCAGCAGGGCCGTGTTTACTTTCTTAAACATCGGTAGCACCTATGATAAAACGCCATCCGCCCCACTGCCCCTGATGATGGGCAACCCTCCTTCACGCTGCGCCAGGCAACGCAACGTGGGGTTTGCGCATTCACTTCAAGACCGCAGGGTGGGCACACAAGGCCGACGTATCGACCTCACTTTTATGTCCCTTCTGCGCTGACTTCTTATCATTATTGGCTTCAGCTACCTGGGCGACAGCCGACCGCCGGGACGTATACGGGTGTACGTACCGGGGAAAGACCAGACCAAGATGGCGCGCAGAATATCACGCTAAACGGCGTTTATGCGTCGTTTGGCCAATTGACAGCTCTAAATCGCGGGTTTTGCCGCGCCGCTGTCAAGCGTGGCAAGCGCGACGTGGGGTCACAGGGTGTTTAATCAAACTGAACTCTGTCAAAAAAGGCTGTTCTAGACACCTTCGTCGCTGCTTGCGTAGCATCGGCGGCTGTCCTTCGTGCCGTTCATCCCAATAGAGTTACCCATGACTATCCAGCAAACACCTGGGCACGTGCTGCCCGCGCGCAGTGCCGCCAAAATGGAAGCTGCCATGGCCGTGGGCGCCTTCGCGATCGGTACTGGCGAATTCGCCATCATGGGCCTGATGCCCGACATCGCCCGCAACTTGAACCTGAGTGAACCCCAGGTCGGTCACGCCATCAGCGCCTACGCCCTGGGCGTGATGGTCGGCGCACCGCTGCTGGCCATCCTCGGTGCCAAGCTGTTGCGTAAACATATGCTGTTGTTGCTGATGGGCCTGTACGCCCTGGGCAACCTCGCCACCGCCTTCACCCCGACCTTCGGCTCGCTGGTCGCCTTCCGCTTCATCAGCGGCCTGCCCCACGGCGCCTACTTCGGCATCGCCGCCGTGGTCGCCTCCAGCATGGTGCACAACCACAAACGCGCCGGCGCCGTGGCGCGGGTCATGATGGGCCTGACCCTGGCCATGCTGCTCGGCAACCCCATCGCCACCTTCCTCGGCCAACACCTGGGCTGGCGTTCTGCATTTGCCTTGGTCAGCGTGATAGCCCTCCTCACCATCGCCCTGGTCTGGCAATTCGTCCCCCACCGCCACGACGAACAACGCAGCGACCCGCGCAAGGAACTGCGCGCCTTCACCAAACCCCAGGTGTGGATGGCGCTGTCGATTGGCGCCATCGGTTTTGCCGGGATGTTCTGCGTATTCAGCTACCTGGCGCCGACCATGCTGGAAGTGACCAAAGTCTCGCCACAATGGATTCCATTTGGCCTGGCGGCGTTTGGCGTCGGTGGAATTATCGGCAACATCGCCGGCGGCAAACTGTTTGATCGCATGCAGTTTCGCGCGGTGGGCTGGATTCTGGTGTGGTCGATGGCGGTGTTGTTGTTCTTCCCCTTCGCGGCCTCATCGCTATGGGGCGTGCTGCTGAGCATGGGCCTGGTGGGCACCATGGTGTCGCTGGCCGCACCGTTGCAGATCCGCCTGATGGATATTGCCCATGAGGCACCGAGCCTGGCTGCCGCGTCGAACCACGCGGCGTTCAACCTGGCGAATGCACTGGGGCCGTGGTTTGGCGGGATGGCGATTACAGCAGGGTTGGGCTGGACCAGCACTGGCTACATCGGCGCGGCTACGGCACTGGTTGGCCTGGGTATCTACCTGGTCGCGCGGCGCATGCGGGGCGGGCACTAAAACCCACAATTCTGCCCCCACCACAGATCGAATGTGGGAGGGGGCTTGCCCCGATAGCAGTGGGTCAGTCAACACACCAACGCCTGACCCACCACCCCATCAATCATCATGCAACAACCCCGACCCATACTCCCCATAACTACTCCCCAACCCACTGCCGCCAAAATTCATCTTCGCGGCCTTGCTGGGGCTGTGGTCACCAAACGCCTGGCACCCGCCCGAAAAGCAAGGGTCACTGCTCACGCCAGACGAACCCGAAGAGCAAGCGCCCAACAGCAACGTGCCAGCAATCATCACGACTTTGACAAGGTTCGAGATCATGTTTTCAGTTCCCTGTGGACTGGAGGCGCGGGGGGCCTCTCTTGGGGACGATCGTAGACCTCAAAGGCGAAGGGAATTATGAAACTTTACCGGGTGACAGGGAGGGTTCAGGTTGCCGCCTTGGGGTAAGGCGGCGGGGTTGGGGGGCTGGCTGTGGCCGTGCTGGCGGTAGGCGCGACGTGCTCCTGGGCTCGGCTGACGAGTAGAGCGCTCAGGTCTATTAGCTGTTGAGTAGTGAATGGCGCGAAACACGCCTCCCCGACACCCACGATGCATCCCTGATAAACTGCGCCACATTCGCCTCGCTAACTCAGATCCCCCATGCCCCTACAAACCGCCCCACTCTCCCGCCGCTTCTCCGTCGCCCCGATGATGGATTGGAACAACTTCTTCCAACTTGCCCGATTCTGAATAGCGAAATGGCTGCGCCTTGAAAGCGCGTACCATTTTCGTACCAATCACCACCATGGTTCACGATAAATCGTTGGAAAAATCTCTGTTTAGGTAGATTGCATCGATGGCTCCGTGCCACCATACCTGCAAAATTTGGATCATTGAGTATTAGCAAGGAGGCGAACATGACCGATTCGAGGGTGACTGAGTGGACTTTAGACGGTGTCTTAGACGAGATGAAACGCATTCATCACACTATGAAGGACAGACAGTTTGCGTTCATTCTTGGTGCCGGAGCCTCGTTTACTTCAGGGATTCCTACTGGTCAGGGTTTAGCCCAAAGATGGTTAAAAGATCTTCACCTTCGTGAGTGTGCGGACGGAAGCCCGATCGAGCAGTGGATAGCAAGCTGCGGAATAAGCGATGGTGAACTCACAATCCAAAACGCGTCAGCATATTACCCACAGATATTTGAGCGGAGATTTGAAGGTGACCGCGAGGCAGGATACGCTGAATTAGAGTCAGCTATGGAGGGTAAATCCCCAAGCCTAGGCTACTCTCTTCTTGCAGAGATTATTCAACACACAAGACACAAAGTCGTTGTAACCACCAATTTCGATAACTTAGTAGCAGATGCACTTGCAATGCACGCCCATCAATCACCGTTAGTAGTAGCCCACGAATCCCTTGCAGGCTTTGTCAGACCTCAAATGCGGCGCCCTCTTGTAGCAAAAATACATCGGGACTTGTACCTACATCCAATCAATGATATGGCTGGGGTCTCCACTCTTGAGCAAGGCTGGAAAATTGCTTTGAGAAAGCTATTCCAATATTTCACACCCGTAGTAGTTGGCTATGGAGGAAATGATGGCAGTTTAATGGACATGTTGCTGGGGCTAAATCCAGGAGATATTGCAGGCAGGATGATATGGTGCTACAGGCCAGGATCCCCTCCACCAGAAAAAGCATTGGAAGTTCTTTGTAAACATAGTGGCTTACTGGTAAAGATACCCGGTTTTGATGAATTCATGCTTCAGCTAGCGGCCAAACTAGTCGATAATTTTAACGTTGCGGACATCGCGGAAAGAACTGAAAAGCTAGGACAGGAAAGGGCCACTCGTTACCGAGACCAAGCCAATGAACTCAGAGAGTCTTCTTTACAAGGTTCCCCAGCTGAACAGCAAGCGGGCGAAGTTTTGACGCAGTCTTTAAGCTCGAGCCACAGCTGGTGGGCCTGGCAAACCAAAGCCAAATCAGAACCTGATATAGATAAACGTAAGCTTTTGTATCTAGAAGGTATGAAAAAATTCCCGGACAGTGCGGAACTCGCAGGCCATTACGCTAGCTTCCTGGATATTGACGTCGGCGATTTAGCGGCGGCTGAAGATATGTACAACAAAGCCATTGAACTTGACAAAAACAATGCACGAAACATCGGGAATTATGCAAGTTTTCTTGAGGACCATAAAGCAGATTACGATGCGGCAGAAGATTTGTATAAAAGATCTATCGAACTAGACCCTAACGATGGCACTAATGTCGGTAGCTACGCAAATTTTTTAGTTAATCAAAGGCACAACAACGATGCAGCAGAGTCTCTTTATCGTCAAGCCATGTTAGTTGCACCTAACAACACTTGGAACATTTGCAATTTCGCAAATTTCCTAATAGCAGAACGAAAAGACTATGATGAGGCGGATAAATTATTTAAAAAAGCTTTAGGTATAAAACCCAATAATGCTTGGCTAATGGGAAATTACGCAGTATTTCTCAGCGAAATTCGAAACAATGAAAAGGACGCATTACCCCTTCTCGAAGAGGCCTTAAAACTCAAACCCAACAATAGCTGGTACAAAGGCAAACTAGAAAAAGTATTGGACAAAATGAAACAAGCTTAAAAAACAATAGCGCTGCCATTATCTGCCACCACCTTTTACTCAACAGTATAAAGCTAAGCAGGAGCGGAGTTATCAATTAACCGTCTCTGGAAGCGGCTCTGATGGCGCCCCACACCCTTACTAGTTATTCCGAGCCATCAGCCCCCTAGGAATTCAAACAAACCTAACAAGCTATCATGACTGGCCGCTGAAGCCGACGTTAGTGACTGCAATTTGGACATTTCTAACAAAAATCCTCACATCGTCCACACCCTCAGTCGCTTAGCCGCGTCCCCCGAAATACAAGGGCTCCAGCGGTGCCAGCCGCGCAAAAGTGTTCCTACACCGTTCCCACGAGCATCAGCGTGCACCTCAGTACGCGTGCGCATCACACGTTTAGGTGACTGGAATTCGAAATCTAGAGGGGGGCAAAAAAAGAGTAACATAAGTAATCTTGACCATTTTTTACGCCCAAGCCATTGAAATTAAAGGTTTTTTTATTACGACCAAAAGGTAATCTTTAAGTAATATTGAAGTAATCTGATTACTCTTTATAAATGTAATTCTCATGTTTATAAAAACCCTTTAAAAACAATATGTTGGCAAAAAATTACCTTTTCAATTACTTCTCTGTTACTCCTTCTTGTAATACCGAACCCCACGGAATACGTGGCCTCCAGCCCATTACCCAAACGTGGCTACTGAAATTACTCTTTTTGAAATACCCCCCCTCTACCTGCGCAGCAACGCCCCCAGACCTTTCGAAGAAATACCCCCTCGGTGCAGGGTTCCGCAGGCTTTCAACCTCCCCACAACGCCAAGCAAGCGCCCAGCCTGAGCCGCCGGGAGTGGTCCGCAGGGGCGCAGAAATAACGACCCATTTAGCCCGCAGGCGAGGTGGGGGGACGACGGCGCGCGACAAGGCCCAACTAACTTGGCCGGGACAAAATCGCACCAAAACAGTGCGAACCGCATCCGTTATCTGCTTTCCGTGGATCGTGGGCAGCCCTGACCAGTCCGGCCGTAGCTATAGATTTGGTGGCAGAGAGAAGTTGTGGATCGCCAGCGGGCGCGCCTACTATTGGGAATCTGCGATACTGGCAGGAAGCCTCCACCATGCAGACAGCACAGCAACTGATATCCCCTCAAACCCATATGCCGAAAGTGGCAGGCAGAAAACCTAAAATACAAACCATAACTAGGGATGGTCTGAAGTAGCCATGTATTTCCCCGGCATACCACCTAGCGCAACTTTTAAACTCGCCAAATGATCAA
>NZ_JBXAFK010000035.1:0-83534 GCF_058793055.1 Pseudomonas sp. MPR-R2A5 | reverse complement strand
AAGCCCCAAACAGACGCCGGATAGATTTAAGCAAGCCAACCACATCGCCCGTTAATCAGTATTGCAAAAATGGGGGGACCATAGATTTTTTTGCGTGTCGTGCGTTCAACTATCTAGCGCCAGGGGCACCTCGGCGATACCTAGGATGGGTGTTTTCCTCCTAGAAAAGAAAACACCATGACCTCGTCCATCGATCACCCAAGCGCTGCGCCCCCTTCCAGTTCCCCATCCGTTGCAGACGACAGCGATGCGCCACAGGCCCTTCGTGAGCGATTAACGCGGCGGATCAACGCCCATCCCCATCCAAGCCGCCTGATCAATCAGATCGGCCTTGCAGATCGGCGCTGCACAGAGTCGACGCAGGAACTTGCACGCTTGATAGGACGCTCTCCCAAAGTCTTGACGGTTATCCGTGGCGAGTTGCGCAAAGCATTCGGCATGGACCCGGACAGCTTGCTGTTCACCGAATCCAAGCGGCCAAGCGAACCGCGCAAAGTCGACAGTTTGACCGATCGGGCGTTGATGTTGCTGGCGTTGCCCGTGGTGATGGCCAACGTTAGCCAGTTCACCGCGCTGAGCGTCAAGGGAGATCCGGGTTGCCGCTTACCGTATACGCCGCTGGAAGCGTTGCAGCGTGTCAATGCGCTGAGGCTCTTTGAGCGATTGGATCACGCGGTTTCTGAATACTGGGGCACGCTGGCGCAGGGCTCCTGGCTCACCCGCCAGGAACGTTGGGTCGAGTTGCAAAAGACGCTCTTCGCTGACCGTGCGTTCATGGCGCGGCAACTTGAGGAGCTATCGAGCGCGGGCATGGCCCTGGTTCAAGCCCTGATCGACGCCCCTGCCGCAGAAGCACGCGAGCGGGCAGGCGGGGAGTGGGCCAGCGTCAAAGTGAGCCAATTGATGTGGCCGGGCACTCCTGCCGTCGCGATGCCCGGGGCCTTGCATCTTTACCGTGAGGGGGAGGCCAGTGATACGCCTCATGTGATTTACCTGTCAGGCACCGCACGCAATTTTTACGAGGCCCCATCCTTCCTTGCCCTTCAGTGCGACCTGCTGGCGTTGAACCGCTCGCTGTTCCACGACCTCTGGCATTGCTTGCCGTTAAGTCGCCGCAAAACCTTGTACCGGCCGGCGGACCTGTCGCCGGCCACCGGCTTCACGCGTGGCTTGGAGGTGAGGGACGATGCGCTGGCGCATGGCGCCCAGGCGTTGCTGGCCGGGCAATGGAGCAATGAGCTGGGGTGTGCGGTGAAGGTGTATTTTGCCCACGTGTTTTCTGACGTGCGGTCTCAGCCGCCACCGCTGGATGCCGTGCTTTTTTTCGCGCAGGTGGAGAGCGCCAGGCGCCAACTGGTCGGCGCTGCCCGGCTCGGGGTCATTGGCGATCAATTGCTCAAATGGGACCAGCAACGACGACGCGAAGAAATCATGTTCACCGGTGTGGCGCCGGGTTTGCCCATGCGTACCGTAGAACAGCAGGTCAAACGCTATGAAAAGGGCCTGGTCGCCTTATTGGCCGCGGATGACCCCTGCGCAGAGACTCCAGCCTATCTGGAGATCATGTCCCAGGTGGGGCGACTCAACGTCCATACCCATGTGCTGAAAACCTTGATGCAAAGCGCGCGGCATCGGCTGCTTGAGTTGGCATTCTGGGCAGAGCGCCCTCATGGGAAGGGAACGGCCAGACGTGTTTCCCTGTTTATGCAAGCCCAGACCGAAGCCTTGCGTTGCGAAGCGCAGTTGCTGCACGGGCTCAAGTTGATCAGTGCGGCCCATCGAGACCTGGTGGTCGAAGTGGTGGCCCAGCCCCTGGCAGCCAAACGCCCGGGCAGCGATACCCGGGTGCTGTCGATCGCGGTGGGCAGCGAACCGGACGCCTTCTACCCACTCCATAATGTTTGGGTGATGACCACGGCGGCTGCGGTGCGGGTTCCGGCCCGCCAGCATCCGGTGGTGCTGTACGCGTTCGGCTCGGAGGGGGGGATTCAGGCGTTTGCCGGTTTGGACGCCTTGACCCGAAGCCTCAAGACGAGCCTGAGCAGCCCGGATGGCTCTGTGCTGTGGGGCACCGTCGAGCGGGATAAACGCTCCGATCTGCGGGGGCATGCGGCACGTGAAACGCTCGCTGTTCGCTACCTTGAGATCCCGGGCAAGCCAGCGCTGGCCTCGCTCAAGAAACTGCTGGGTAGTTACTCTCGCTTGCACAACAGCAACGAGGACATCACGCGTATTTTCAGTGAGGTGACGGACCCCGGGTTGAGCCGCTCGCTGTTGATGGTCGAGCTGGAAGATCAACTGAGTATTCCCCTCAATAACCTCCTGAGCCGGGCTCTGGCCAATGTCGAGCTGCTGCGCAAAGCGGTATCCGAAGCGAAGAAACTGCCCACGTGGTTGGCGCGCGCAAGCCGTGCCCAGCGTAAAAAATTCCAACACTTGGAGCGTGTGTACCTGGGCAGTACCTTTGCCTTTCATGATCGGATCGAGCACTACCTGCCTGACCTGAACACGTTCGCCCGCCAAGCCTTGATCGACCGTTTACGCCAGGATGGTTTTTCCCCGCTGCCGGATATCGACGAGCCTTTGATTGAGCTGCCCGATGATGTGCGCGGCTCTTTCTGTGGCTGGAGCAGCACCTGTACCGTGGGTGATCGCAACATAGTGTTGACGCCAACCACGACGCGCACGACGTTCAGTCTGCTGCAATTGGCGCTGCATAACCTGGACCCGCTGGCGCCCTGGACGCAGTGGCGACTCGATCGCGCCCGCTATCTGCAAGCTGACTGGAAGCAACAGCTCAATGCCGGTTACCTGATCCGCCTGGTGTCTTCACTGGATATCGGTGGGCAATACGACGCGTTGATCAACCGGGCTTTTTACCCACTCATCGGTCCTGGCCGGACGCTCAGCGAAGGACGTATCCCCGCGTTGCTGAATCGCGCCCTGCGTGCGGGCGTTGAACATCATCTGTTCTCGGCGATTCAACGGGGTCTGACAGCCAATGCACAAAACCTGTTCATCGCCGCGATGGCGGCGATAACCCCGCAAGACTTGTGGAAGAGCCCGTACCAGTTGCAATTGCATGTGGTGCATGTGGTGGGGCACACCCTGCAGCACGATCGCTATATCGCGGGGATCGTGGTCGTGCAGGACAAGCTTTCCGGGCTTTGCGTGGTCTACTGGCCCGATGCGCCCCACGGCTTGGCGCTCACTGAGTACAGCAGCCTGCAAGTGGCCCAGGATGAACTCAATCGCATCGGTGCCTTGCCCGATAACGTCAAGGCACTCTCGCGGCAGGTCGCCCCCGGTTGGGCATTCGAGGCGATCACCCATTATCCGGAGGCGGTTGGCGAGCGCGCTGTGGGGGCCGCGCACTTGATTGTCGCGCCGGCTTTTTTCTTCATGAAAGGGATCTGGAAAGGTATCGGTTTTGTTCGCTCATTCAAGGTCAAGCACTTGGAGCCGACGCCGTTGCCGGAAGAAATTGAAAAACTGATCCTCGAGCAGATCGCTTGCGAGCCGCGGGAATGGTTGGCGATCGTCGGAACATCCCACAGCAACGCCCAGGCATTGCTCTACCGTGCCAGCCTGCTTGACCTGCAGCGCCGGACGCAGGCGGCGAGTCAATCCGGCAAGGCGCTGCAAGACTATCGAATTCGGCGCCTTGGTGAGCAGGGCGATACCCGTGCGCGGGCGTTGGTGGCGTTTTTCTCTCCGGCCTTCGGGGTGTTGAACGAAGCCTATGAGTTGTTGCTTTCGGCACGGCGTTATCACCGTTCTGGCGACCCTCGGGATGCCGTCGAAGTCGGTTTCAGGAGCGCCTATCTGGCGATTGACCTGTTGATGAGCTTTATCCCCGGCCCCAAGAGCGCCGGCATGGCGCGCCCCGCGCTGGGTAATGGGCTGAGAAAAATACACCGCTTGCGCATGACACCGTATGACGGGCTTTCACGCCCGGAACCGCCCAAGATGACCCAACTCAAAGCCCTGGAACGCTTCAAAGCCAAGGGTGTGCCCGAGGGCGCGGTGGCGCTTAAAGGGCCTGGGGCGTCCGGCGTCTACGTGAAAAACGGCGAGCTCTTCGTGGCGGATGAAACCCACCATTACCCACTTTACCGGCGCGACAACGAACGGGTATTGCGCCTGAAAAACCAGCAGGCGCTGGGGCAGGACGAACTGATTATCAACGTCCACCAACCTGGGGAGTGGTTACTGGGCGCTGATGCGCCCCAGCCGGTGGCGGGGACGAGTACCGCTGGGCTTGACCCCTGGCGTGCGCCAATGCCGGTAGTGTCGGATTGGCGGCCAACCAGTGTGCGCGCTGCGACGGAACATCGTATTTACCAGTCACCCGCCACAGCCAACGAATGGTTCGATTGGAGGGTTCAGGTTCCTCTCGAGCAGATGTCTGCCGCCACGGAGTTCGGGACGTTTCATGTGAGCCAGGACACCCGAGGGTTTTCCTACGACACTATCTATATCGGGGCGCAATATGACACGCCGACCGTGTCGGGGATCGGGTATTACCGGTTGCTTCATGAGGGTAGCAATGCGCCAAGGAGCGGTATTGCGTTTATTGTCCCGGACGAGCCGCTGGTTTCACGCGCCTACGTGGATATCGAACGTTGGACAAGCACTGCGCCAGGCGAACAGCCGATACCGGTATCGCGCAATGCGACGGGTGACTGGCAAGTGCATACGCGTTTGTTCGACCGGCCGTTGGAGCACTATGTCGGCACGGCCTTCCCTACCATGACCCTGCACAGCCAGAGAATGGCAGCCAGAAGGCTGATCGAGTTGGCCGACACTGCCTACTCGGTCTCGACCACTCACCTGCTCAATATCCGGGCGACGCTGGACAATTGGCTGGCCTCCAATGCCAGGGGCTCGAGCCAGACCGATGACTTGCTGAGAATGTTACGCCGCACCGAACGAGCGCACGGATCAATCCGCATCGGTAACGAGAGCAACGCGCCGGGCTTCACTCGCGTCGACTTCCGGGCTCCCCACTTGGATCCTGTGTTGCGATATAGCGGTCCAGGGAGAACGGCTCAGCGCAACACTGCACAACGCGCCGCCATCCGGAACGTCCTGGAGCAGCAGGGCTTCAACGTGTATGACGTCGAGGTAAGAAGAAACAGGTACCTGAGCAATGAATTTATCGCGACGCACCGTTCTTCCGCGTCAGGCAATGTGTACTACATCAGCGCCCTGTGGGTTGAGCGAGCCAGTGTTCAGTTGAAAGAAAGGCTGACCGATCACTGGTTGAATGTCGCCATCAGAGCCAACCCGGGTTCGCTTCCCGTTGTGAGTGTCCAGCGCGCCATGCAGGAAAATCGATTGGTCCGGATCGTGGCAGGTATTCAATGGCCTGTCTTTCAGGCGGATCCACCCAGTGTTTATTTTGTGAAGGTGTGAGCGCCTCGCCGCGATCGACTCGACAGTGTGCAGGCTGAAGCGTCTGCCAGTGACCTCATCGACTCAGCAGAGACGCTGCCCCGGCCCCGCTGAATAATACGGCGCTGACGCGGTTGAACCCGACCTGGCCCTTGCCGCTGCGCAGGTAGCGTGCCGCTCCCTGTGCGCCGAGCCCGTAGGTCAACTTGCACAGCAGGTCGAGCACCGTCCAGGTGGCGATCATGACCAGCAGTTGCGGCAGGAAGGATTGCCCGCTGTCGAGAAACTGTGGCAGGAAGGCGGCAAAGAACAGAATGTCCTTGGGGTTGCTGGCGCCCAGTACAAACGCGCGGCCAAACAAGCTGCGAAAACGCGGCGTGGCGATGGCCTGTGGTACGTGCACGGCGAGGCTCGGCTGGCGCGATTGCTGCCAGCTTTGCCAGGCGAGGTAGAACAGGTACAGCGCGCCGAGCAGTTTCAATGCGCCGAACAGTTGCTCACTGGCCAGCAGCAGGGCGCCCAGCCCCAGTGCCGATGCACTCAAAAGGCAGACCGAGGCAAACACGCCACCCAGGAATGCGGGGTACGAACCGCGCAGACCATAGTTGAGGCTGTTACTGATCATCAGCAAGGACAGTGGGCCGGGGATCAGGATCACGATCAATGCAGCGCCGCTGAACAGCAGCCAGGTTTCCAGGGTCATGCCTTACTCCTTTTTATAGAAATATGAATTTAGCGATGAAAATCGCGCACAGCACCCACAGGCTGAGGGAAATTTCGCGGTACTTGCCGGTACCTGCTTTCAGCGCCACATAGGTGATAAAGCCCAGGGCGATACCGTCGGCGACGGAGAAAGTCAGCGGCATCATGATCGCGGTCACGATTGCCGGGATGCTGTCGGTGGCTTCATCCCAATGGATATGGGCCATGCTCGCCATCATCAGCATCGCCACATAAATCAGTGCACCGGCCGTCGCATAGGCCGGGATCATGCCGGCCAGCGGTGCGAAAAACATCGCTGCCACAAACAGCACGCCCACGGTCACGGCGGTCAGCCCGGTGCGACCACCGGCCGCGACGCCGGCAGCGCTTTCCACATAACTGGTCACCGGCGGCACGCCGACCATGGCGCCAAACACGCTGGAGGCACTGTCGGCCTTCAGCGCCCTGGACAGGTTATGGATCTTGCCATCGTCGCCCACCAGCCCGGCGCGTTGTGCCACGCCCATCAGTGTACCTGCGGTGTCGAACATGTGCACAAAAAGGAAGGCAAATACCACGCTGATCATGCTGACATTGAATACACCTTTGATGTCCATGGCCATCCAGGTCGGTGCCAGGCTCGGTGGGGTGGAGAGAATGCCGTTGTAGTGCACCAGGCCCAGGCCCCAGCCGGCCAGGGTCACGGCGATGATGCTGATCAGGATCGCGCCAAACACGCGGTGATAGCTGAGGATCGCGATCAATAGAAAACAGATGGCCGCCAGCAGCGGGGCGGGTTCGTGCAGGGAACCGAGTTTGATCAGGGTGGCGGGGCTATCGACGATGATGCCCGCGGTTTTCAGGCCGATCACCCCGAGAAACAGCCCGACGCCGGCGCCCATGGCATGGCGCAGGCTGACCGGGATGCTGTTGAGCAGCCATTCACGCACGCGCGACAGTGTCAGGAGCATGAACAGCACGCCAGAGATGAATACCGCACCCAGTGCGGTCTGCCAGGTGTAGCCCATGGTGCCGACCACGGTGTAGGTGAAAAACGCATTCAAGCCCATGCCCGGCGCCAGGCCCACCGGCCAGTTGGCATACAGGCCCATCAACAGGCACCCCAGGGCGGCGGCGATGCAGGTGGCGACGAACGCCGCACCGTGGTCGATACCGGCGTCGGCCATGATGTTCGGGTTGACGAAGATGATGTAGGCCATGGTGATGAAGGTGGTGAGGCCGGCGATCAGCTCGGTCTTCACTGTGGTGCCATGCAAGCGCAGTTTGAACAGGCGTTCGAGCCAGCCGTGGTTCGTGTGGGTGAGGTTCGGCGGGGCGAGGTCCAGCGGGGCTTCGGATTTGCGGCTATCCACAGCGAGTACTCCTCAAGCATTTTATTGTTATGTCCAGCGCGCACGCGCTGTGAGGTACTGGCGGGTTTGTTGACCAATAGGTCAGGAACTCGCACGAAGCGAATTATGCTTTTGTATACAAAGAAAGCAAATAATGTTTTCTATTTCTTGTGCGAAATAGATGAAAGGCACATCCCGGTGGGGGTTGTGGCAAGCGGGCTGGCCTGTGGCGAGCGGGCTTGTTGTGGCGAGCGGGCTTGCCCCGCGTTGGGGCGCGAAGCGGCCCCATGGCAGGCGTGTGTTTCTAACTGACACACCGAGGTGTCTGGTTTTGGGGCCGCTTCGCAGCCCAACGCGGGGCAAGCCCGCTCGCCACAACACGCCCGCTCGCCACAGTAATTCCGCTTGCCACGGCGATCACGGCGGCCCTGCAAGGGCCTGGTTCACCGCCAACCAGCCGGTTACCGCTTCTTCGCCTGCTTCGGCGAAGGCGCGCTGCAGCAATTTCACCTGTTCGCGGCGCAGTGACTGCTCGAAACGCCGGCCGTCCTCGGTCAACGCCAGCAAGCGTTTACGCTTGTCGGCCTCGGACGCGACACTGTCCACCAAGTGCATTTCCTGCAATTGGCGCAACGGCATGTTCAGCGCCTGCTTGCTCACGCCCAGCAATTCCAGCAGTTCCTTCACGCTCAGGCCCGGGTAGCGCGCGATAAAAAACACGATGCGTTGGTGCACCCGGCTCAGGCCGCGGCGCTCGAGCATTTCGTCGGCCTTGGCGGTAAACGCCTGGTAGCCGAAGAAGAACGCTTCCATGGCGGCTTGCTGACTGTTCTGGTTTTTAAGGTCAAGCATATTGACGTATCTACTCAAGTCGTCGTAATTTCGGTCAACTAGTTTGACGTATTTCCCACAGGCTTCGCTAGCGGTGACCTTATGGCCTTCTCTGAACGTGTTACGCGCCTCAAAAGCTCCTTGATTCGTGAAATCCTCGCGGCGGCCCAGCGCCCGGAAGTGATGTCGTTCGCCGGAGGCTTGCCCGCCGAAGCGATGTTGCCGGCGTTGAACTGGGATGGCATGCCGCTGAATATCGGCCAGTACGGCATGAGCGAAGGCGAGCCGCAACTGCGTGAATTGCTCGCTGCCAAGGCCCGCGCCCTTGGCGTGCCGTGCCAGGCCAGCCAAGTGCTGGTGGTCAGCGGCTCCCAGCAGGCCCTGGACCTGGCGGCCAAGCTGTATATCGATAAAGGCACTCAGATCCTACTGGAAGGCCCGACCTACCTGGCCGCCTTGCAGATCTTCCAACTGTTCGGCGCCGAATGCCTCACCGTGCAACTGGAAACCGACGGCCCGAACCTGGCCGCCCTGCGTGCCAGCCTTGAACGCCATCGGCCGGCGTTCATTTACCTGATCCCGACGTTCCAGAACCCGTCGGCGGTGCGCTACAGCGAAGCCAAGCGCGAGGCTGTCGCGGCTTTGCTCGACGAGTTCGGCGTGACCCTGATCGAGGACGAACCCTACCGCGAGCTGACCTTCGATGGCGGCAGCGCGCAGCCCATTGCCGGCCGCCTGAAAAAGGCCAGCTGGATCTACACTGGAACGGTGTCCAAGACCTTGTTGCCCGGCCTGCGCGTCGGCTACCTGATCGCCAGCCCCGACCTGTTCCCGCATTTGCTCAAGCTCAAGCAATCGGCTGACCTGCACACCAACCGCGTCGGCCAGTGGCAAGCGATGCAGTGGTTGGGTACCGACAACTATCAACAGCACCTGGTCGAGCTGCGCGGTTTTTATCGCGAGCGACGCGATGCTTTTCAGGCTGCATTGGCGCGTCACTTCAGCGAGTTGGCCGACTGGCAAGTGCCCCAGGGCGGATTATTCTTCTGGCTGACCTTGAAACAGCCGCTCGATACCCGCACCTTGTTGGCTCCTGCACTCGATCAGGACGTCGCGTTCATGCCCGGTGAACCGTTCTTTTCCGAGCCGGACCAGCACCTGGGTTCACTGCGGCTCAATTTCAGCCATATCGACCCGTCCCGCCTGGACGAAGGTCTCAAGCGCCTGGCCGCAGTGGTCCGTCAAGCACAGCACGCGCAAGCGGCATAAGGGGAGCCCCATGTATAAGGTTTATGGCGATTACAAATCGGGCAACTGCTACAAGGTCAAATTGATGCTCAACCTGTTGGGCATCCCGTACCAGTGGGTGGATGTCGACATCCTCAACGGCGACACCGAGACCCCGGAATTCCTGGCCAAGAACCCCAACGGCAAGATCCCGGTGCTGGAACTCGAAGACGGCACCTGCCTGTGGGAATCCAACGCGATCCTCAACTTCCTGGCCGATGGCAGCCAGTTCCTGCCCACCGAGCCGCGCCTGCGCACGCAAGTGCTGCAATGGCAGTTCTTCGAACAGTACAGCCATGAGCCGTACATTGCGGTGGCGCGGTTTATCCAGCTTTACCTGGGGCTACCGGAAGATCGCCAGGAGGAATACAAGAAGCTGCACAAGGGTGGCTACAAGGCGCTCAAGGTCATGGAGCGCCAGTTGCAACTCACGCCCTACCTGGTCGGCGACCAGTTCTCCATTGCCGACGTGGCGTTGTATGCCTACACCCATGTGGCCGAGGAAGGCGGTTTTGATCTGGCGCCGTACCCGGCCGTGCGGGCTTGGTTGGAGCGTGTGGCCAGCCATCCCAGACATATCGCGATGCTCGACTGACTGACGCGGTCAAAAACTCTGGGAGGGTGTGTCGGACAGTTCCTCATTCAGCAGGTCGAAACAACGTTGTGCCGCCGGGCTCAGCCCCATCCCGCTACGACTGATCAACCCGATCTCCCGGTTCACGCCGGGATGATCGATGTGGATACGTTTCAACCCCTCCAGGCTGTCCGCCGCCGACTCCGGCAGCACACTGATTCCCAGGCCCTGGCGCACCAGCGCCAACACCGTCGACATGTAGTTGGCTTCCATGCCGGCGTGCATCGTCAGCCGCATCTCATCGAACAGCCCATCCACTTGCTCACGCACGCTGCTGTCGCGGCCGGTGAGGATGATCGGCTGGTCGGCCAGTTGTTGCAGCGTCAACTGGCGATGGTGGGCGAGGGGGTGATCCAGCGGTACGAACGCGCACAAACGATCATTAAGCACCGGTACGAATTCCAGGCCATGGCTCAACCGCGCGCGTACGCCGATACCAAAATCCACCTCGCCTGCGCGCACCTGGGCGTGAATGCGGTGGGCCACCAGGTCCTGCAAGCGCACTTCGATCCCGGCAAAACGCTCGCGAAACAGGCGCAACGCCGGGGGCAGGGCGCCTGCGCAGACCGAGGGCAGGGCGGCGATGGTGACCACGCCCCGGCGCAGGGCGGCCAGGTCGCGGGAGCCAGTGACGATGTTGTCCAGGTCCAGCAGCAGCTTTTCCATCGGCCCACGGGCTTCCTGGCCGGCGGCGGTGATGCTCACATGGCGCGGGCTACGGTCCAGCAGGGTGACGCCGAGCCAGTCCTCCAGTTGTTGCACCTGGACTGTCAGTGCCGAAGGAGACAGGTGCAGTTCATTGGCGGCCTTGGTGAAACTTCCGGTACGGGCCACCGCGAGAAACGCTTGAATATGCTGGATTGAGTTCTTCATTTTGTTTTTCCGAACATACGGGGCTGAATATTCCAATTTACAAAGACTAACCCGCTTCCAATACTCCAGGGAAAACAATAACCGGCCACCAAGGCCGCTCTGGAGTAACCCATGCTCGCTACCCTGGGTGTCATCACCATCCTGTGCCTGCTCGCTGCCGTCATGAGCAAACGCCTTTCGCCGCTGGTGGCCCTGATTGCCTTGCCGATCATCGCCGCGCTGCTCGGCGGTTTCGGCCTGCAGACCAGCGCTTTCATCATTACCGGTATCAAGAACGTCGCCCCCGTGGTGGGTATGTTTGTGTTCGCGATCCTGTTTTTCGGGATCATGACCGATGCCGGCATGCTTGATCCCATCATTGATCGCATCCTGCGTACGGTAGGGACGCGTCCTACACGAATTGTGGTGGGTACCGCGACCCTGGCCTTGCTGGTCCACCTGGACGGTTCCGGCGCGGTGACCTTTCTGGTGACGGTGCCGGCGATGCTGCCGCTGTATACACGGCTGGGCATCGACAAGCGCATCCTTGCCTGTGTCTGCGCGATGGCCGCCGGGGTCAACTTCCTGCCTTGGACCGGCCCGGTGTTGCGCTCGTCGGCAGCCTTGCACGTGCCAGTGGCGGACTTGTTCCAGCCGCTGATCCCGGTGCAGATCGTCGGCCTGATCTTCGTTTTCGCCTGCGCCTGGTGGCTTGGTCGTCGCGAGGAAAAACGCCTGGGCCTGGGCGCCGGTTCCACAGTGGATGCCGTGCCGCAACGGGTGCTCAGCGATGATGACATCCGGCTGCGCCGCCCACGCCTGTTCTGGGTCAACCTGATCCTGACGGTGCTGGTGATGGTGGTGATGATTGCCGGCTGGGTCGATCCCGTGGTGATGTTCATGCTCGGCACTGTGGTCGCGCTGTGCATCAATTACCCGAATGTCGATGCCCAGCGTGCGCGCATCGATGCCCACGCCAAAACCGCCCTGACCATGGCGAGTATCCTGCTCGCCGCCGGGGTGTTCACCGGCATCATGCAGGGCACCGGCATGCTCAAGGCCATTGCCGAAGTGGCGGTCGCGCAGATTCCGGCGGGCCACGGCAAGCTGATCCCCGCGGTGGTGGGCTTCATTTCCATGCCCCTGAGCATGCTGTTCGACCCCGATTCCTACTATTTCGGCGTCATGCCGGTGATCGCCGAAGTCGGCAAGGCCCTGGGCGTCGACCCGCTGCAAGTGGCCCAGGCCTCGCTGCTCGGCGTACACACCACCGGCTTCCCGGTCAGCCCGCTGACCCCCGCGACATTCCTGTTGGTGGGCCTGTGCAAGATCGAATTGGCCGATCACCAGCGCTTTACCATCCCTTTTCTGTTTGCTGCGTCGGTGTTGATGACCCTGACGGCGTTGCTCCTGGGAGTGATTTGAGATGAACACCTTGCGCATCGGTTCCGGTGCCGGCTATTCCGGCGACCGCATCGAACCTGCCGTAGAACTGGCCGAACACGGCGACCTGGATTACCTGGTCTTCGAATGCCTGGCCGAACGCACCATCGCCCTGGCGCAACAGGCGCGCATCAGCGATCCGCAGGGCGGGTATGACCCGCTGCTGAGCGAGCGCATGCGCCGCGTGCTGCCGTTTGTCGGCCGCCGCGAGGGGCGCCGACGTTTGCGAGTGATCACCAATATGGGCGCGGCCAATCCGGTGGCGGCGGCCCTTGAAGTGCGCCGCATCGCCAATGAGTTGGGCCTGGGCCTCAAGGTGGTGGCGGTGCTGGGTGACGATGTGCTCGACATCCTGCGTCCCGAGCAGGTGCTGGATAACGGCCAGACCTTGGGCTCACTGGGCGCGCGGTTGATTTCTGCGAACGCCTACCTGGGCGTCGACGGCATTCTCGAGGCCCTGGGTGCCGAGGCTGATGTGGTGATCACCGGGCGCGTGGCCGATCCGTCGCTGTTCCTGGCGCCGCAGATGTTTGAGTTTGGCTGGGCGATGGACGATTGGCCGCGTCTGGGGCGCGGCACACTGGTGGGGCATTTGCTCGAATGCGCGGGGCAGGTCAGCGGTGGATATTTCGCCGATCCCGGCTTTAAGGACGTGAATGACCTGGCGCGCCTGGGGTTTCCGTTGGCCGAGATCAATGCCGACGGTGATGCGGTGATTACCAAGGTCGCGGGTTCCGGTGGGCGGGTCAGTCGAGCGACCTGTACCGAGCAATTGATCTATGAAGTGCATGACCCTGCGGCGTACCTGACCCCTGATGTCACCGCCGACTTTTCCCAGGTGACCTTTATCGACGACGCTACTGACCGGGTGCGGGCCCAGGGCGCCAACGGCCGAGCACGGCCGGAACAGTTGAAGGTCAGCGTGGGTTACCTGGACGGTTGGATCGGCGAGGGGCAGATGTCCTACGGTGGCCCGGGTGCGGTCGCGCGGGCGCAACTGGCGCGAGATGTCGTGCTCAAGCGCCTGGAGTTGATGGGGGTGAAGATGCAGGAGGTGCGCGCCGAGTTGATCGGCATGGACTCATTGCACGGCCCACGCAGCAGTGTCGAGCCTTGGGAAGTGCGTCTGCGCGTGGCTGCGCGCTGTGAAGAGCGCAGCGAGGCGGTACGTGTCGGCAATGAAGTGGAAACCCTCTACACCAACGGCCCGTCTGGCGGTGGCGGCGCCAGCAAGAGTGTGCGGCAGGTGGTGGCGGTGGCGTCGTTGCTGCTGCCGCGTAACGCGGTCAACCCGAGGATCGAAGCATGAAGCTGCACACCCTGGCCCATTCCCGCACCGGGGATAAGGGCGACACCTCGAATATTTCGATCATTGCCTATCGCGCCGAGGACTATCCCTCGCTTTGCGAACAGCTCACGGCCGAGCGCGTGAGCGAATTTTTTGCGGGCCTTCTGGAACCGGGTGCTGCGCCGATACGGCGTTATGAGTTGCCCAACGTGCAGGCGCTGAACTTCGTGCTGCCGGGGATCCTGCGCGGCGGCGTGACACGCTCGCTGGCGCTGGATGCCCATGGCAAATGCCTGGGCTCCGCATTACTGGACATGGAAATCCTGTAGGAGCGAGCTAGCTCGCGAAAATCGTCAACGATAACGAGGGGAACCTGACACCCCGCGGCGTCCTCAGGTTTTTCGCGAGCAAGCTCGCTCCTACAGAGGAGACGGCGTCTGTCAGAGCGCAGCGAAGCGCTTGTCCAGGTAATCGATGATCACCTTGGAATCGTACATCCACCTGGTCTGGCCATTCTCTTCGATGCGCAGGCACGGCACCTTGATCTTGCCGCCTTGCTCCAGCAGGGTCTGGCGATCTTGCTCGTTGTTCTTTGCATCCTTCAACGCCACTGGAACATTCAGGCGATGCAGGGTACGACGGGTCTTCACGCAGAACGGGCAGGCGTGGAACTGGTACAGGCTCAGGCCCTTGGCCGCCGCGTTCACCTGTGCCTGCTGCTCGGCGGGGCGCTGCTTTTTGCGTGGGCGGGTAATGAAGTCGCCCGCGATGATGACGTGGCCGAGGCCCACTCGAAGTGCTTTGACGAACATGGCTGAAACCTCTTGCCCATGACAGAAGGGGCCGCAGCTTACCTGAATTTTGCGGGCGAAAAAAAACCGGCGATGGACGCCGGCCTTTTCCTACGCAGCCTGTTACTTGATCAGGCTGAGGAATTCGCTACGGGTCGCCGCGTTTTCGCGGAACTCACCCAGCATCACCGAGGTGATCATCGACGAATTCTGTTTTTCCACACCGCGCATCATCATGCACATGTGCTTGGCTTCGATCACCACCGCCACGCCCAGGGCACCGGTGACCTGCTGGACCGCATCGGCGATCTGGCGGCTGAGGTTCTCCTGGATCTGCAGGCGGCGCGCATACATGTCGACGATCCGCGCGACCTTGGACAGGCCCAGCACCTTGCCGCTCGGGATGTAGGCGACGTGAGCCTTGCCGATAAACGGCAGCAGGTGGTGTTCGCACAGCGAGTACAACTCGATGTCCTTGACCAGCACCATTTCGCTGTTGTCGGAGCTGAACAAGGCACCATTGGTGACTTCTTCAAGTGTCTGTTCATAGCCGCGGCAAAGGTACTGCATCGCCTTGGCGGCACGCTTTGGCGTGTCGAGCAGGCCCTCGCGGGAGACGTCCTCGCCAAGTTGGCCGAGGATCTCGGTGTAATTCTGTTCCAGGGACATGAAACTACCTGTTGGATTTTCGCAAAGCGCAAGGTTACGGTGGCCGACACATGGCTGCAAGCCTGACGATGGCACTTGTTACTCGTCGCGCCCTTCCATCATGGTGCGCTTGAGCATCACGTACACCGCGCCGGCGCCACCATGACGGGCCTGGCAGGAGGTAAAGCCAAGCACCTGGGCATGCTGGCGCAGCCAGGTGTTGACATGGCTCTTGATCATTGGCCGCTTGCCGTCCAGGCGCACGGCCTTGCCGTGGGTGACGCGCACGCAGCGGATTTCGAATTTGGTGGCTTCGGCCAGGAAGGCCCAGAGGGTTTCCCGGGCTTTTTCCACGGTCATGCCATGCAGGTCTAGACTGCCTTCGAACGGGATCTGGCCTGCCTTGAGCTTGCGCATCTGGCTTTCCTGCACACCGTCGCGGGCCCACATCAGTTCGTCTTCGGGGCCGACGTCGATCACGAACTGGTCCGACAGGCCGTCTACGGTGGTGGCATCGGTGCGCACGGTCGCAGCCTGGCGCAACTTGGCGATCTGCGCCCGGTCAGTCTTGGGTTTGCCGGTGTCGGCGCGGTCGTGCTTGATCGGCTTGACGCCGCGCAGCTCGTTCTTGAACAGGGAAAAATCGTCGTCTTGCATGTCAGCCTCCGCGAAGGGCGGGCAGTTTACCTAAATCGCGGCGGCCAGGGCGCAGGAAACGCTATCCAAGCGCCATCAGTCGTGTTTTTTCATCAGGTGCGAGGCGATGTTCAGTGACAACGGCTGGCGCATCCGCCGCCGGCTGCGCCGCCACAACCACACGCCGAACCACAGCACCAACAGGCCGACCACCACCAGGATCGCCGAGCCGCCAGGGCTGGCATTCAATTCGCCCAGTGCCGGGGAGTGCCCCGACAAGCCTGCGCCACCGGCCACCGCCAGCAGCACACCTACAACCGCCAGCAGCGCGGCAATGCCGGCCACCAGGCGCAGGCGCCAGTTGCTCGGGCCCTTGGGGCGCAAGCGACGAGCATCAAAACCATCGGATATCTTCATTCCGACCTTTCCTCCAGGGTATCGGCCCTTCGACCGGAAGATACACAGGTTGTTCCTGTGCCAGAGGCAATTGCAGCAAATGACAGGCATTTGCAGATGAGCGGGGCCCGCACGCGGCCGCTCCGCTCATCGCGCGGCTGTCAGATCAGGTCTTTGGTCAAGGCAAGGGTGGCAAAGTTGTCGGCCATGATGGCCATTTCGGTTTGCTGCACGTGTTCGGCAGTGAGGACGCCGCCCTTGTAAGGCAGGTCGCGGGTGGCACAGGCGTCCTCCACCAGGGTGCAGCGAAAGCCCAGGTTCTTGGCGGCGCGCACGGTGGTGCTGACGCTGGAGTGGCTCATGAAACCGCAGACGATCAGGTCCAGCGAACCCAGGTCCTGCAGGTGTTTTTCCAGGCCGGTGCCGTGGAAAGCGCTGGGCAGCAGCTTGCCGATGATGGTTTCGTCGCCGGCCGGTTCCAGGCCAGGGATGAATTCGCCACGCTCGCCCTGCGGGTCGAACAGGCCGCCCACGGTGCCCAGGTGGCGCACATGCACGATCGGGCGCCCGGCGCTGCGTGCGGCTGCGACCAATTGCTTGATATTGGCGACCGCCGCGTCCATGCCCGTGAGGGCGAGCGGGCCGCTGAGGTATTCCTTCTGGGCATCGATGATCACAAGGGTCGCATGGCTGAGATTGGCAGCTGCATAACCACGACCGCTGAGTTGAAACATCGTCTTTGGAACGGACATTCTGGGGCTCCTGTGAGTGGGGCTTTTGTGACATTGTCCACTGGCTGAGCGGTTCTGTGAATCGCTACGATCATAAGGTACGCCGTTGCTGGCGTGCAGCCATGTCAAGAGGCCGGCTTGTTCCAGCCAATGATGGCAAACTGGATGAAATCCGACGTACGGCGAGGGCGTTACGTACATCGTCGCTACGGGCGAAGGCTGTTAGAATCGCCAGTCGTTTTTTCCAGGAGCTTGCCCCCGTGATCACTTCTCGCCTGCGCACCTTGCGCGACCATATCCGTTGGGCTGTCAGCCGTTTCCATGGGGAAGACCTGTTTTTTGGCCACGGTACCGACAATGCCTGGGACGAAGCCCGGCAATTGGTGCTTGGCGCCTTGCACTTGCCGTGGGAAATCGCCGACAGCTACCTGGACTGCAACCTGGAAGAAGAGGAAATCTCCCATGTGCAGCGTTTGCTGCATCGCCGTATCCACGAGCGGGTACCCACCGCCTATCTGTTGAAGGAAGCCTGGTTCTGCGGCATGTCGTTCATTGTCGATGAGCGCGTGCTGATCCCACGCTCACCGATCGGCGAACTGATCGAAAACCGCTTCGAACCCTGGCTGGCCCAGCCGCCGGCGCGCATTCTCGACCTGTGCACGGGTTCCGGTTGCATTGGCATCGCGTGTGCCTATGAGTTCCCAGACGCCGAAGTGGTGTTGGGCGACCTGTCCTTCGAAGCGCTGGAAGTGGCCAACCAGAATATCGAGCGCCATGGCGTCGATGAACGCGTGTACACCGTGCAGGGGGACGGCTTTGATGGCTTGCCGGGCCAGCGCTTTGACCTGATCGTGTCCAACCCGCCGTATGTGGATGCCGAGGATTTTGCCGACATGCCGGACGAATACCAGCATGAGCCAGAGCTGGGCCTGGCGTGCGGCGACGATGGCCTGAACCTGGTGCGGCGCATGCTCGCCGAAGCGGCCGATCACCTGACCGAGAAGGGCTTGCTGATTGTCGAGGTGGGCAACAGCCAGGTCCACGTCGAGGCGCTGTACCCGGAAGTCGATTTTGCCTGGCTGGAGTTCCAGCGCGGTGGGCATGGCGTGTTCATGTTGACGGCTGAACAGTGCCGGGCGCATCAGGCAATCTTCGCCGCCAGGATCTAACTGAAGAAGAACCGGCTGTCGTGGCAAGCGGGTTGTTGTGGCAAGCCCTAATGCCGTTCAGTTAAGCGTACATCGCCTTCTGTAGGAGCGAGCTTGCTCGCGAAAAACGTCAACGATAACGCGTGTTTCCTGAGTGAACGCGGCGCCTGTGAGTTCTTCGCGAGCAAGCTCGCTCCTACAAAAAAGCCTTAACTGAACGGCATTATGGCTAGCCCGCTCGCCACAGGGTTCCAGTTTGCTGCGCCACAGCGCCCAGTCGGATAGTTGGCGCACCTTCCACCTGTGTATCCCGTGTAACCCGGTCACTCGCGATTTACCGGTGCGTAGCGATCCAGATCAACAACCCCGCCTGAAACACGGTGAACGCTACCAGGCAGGTGATGGTAAAGCGTAGCCCGCTGTCCTCACGCTTGAACTTGGTGACCTTTTCCTCTTCCTTGCGCAGCTTCACTTCCTGCTCCGCCAGGTTCTGTTCGGCCTGTTGCAGCATTTGCGCGGCTTCGAGGATCTCCACGAACTGCACCTTCTCGGTGTTCCAGCTGTCCAGCACATCGCCGACCTTGCCGGGCTGCACGTTGCCTTTCAAATGCTGCACATCGGCGTAGGCCACGTCAAAGCCTTGGACACGCAGGAAGTGATCGCGACGCAGGCGCGTGGCTTCATTGAGCGCGTCCTTGTTGGCCAGGTCTACGCCGTCAACGCGGTAGTGGGCCCACTTCTTCTTCGCCCAGGCGGCGCCTTGGGCGACCAGGAATCGGCCGATGCCACGGTTGGCCGGTTCGATTTCCAGGCTGTTGCCTGGGCCGAAGTGCACGCGGTGCTTGTCGTGATCGACCCAGATGTCCAGGTGATTCTGCTCGCGGCGCACCCGTTGGCCCGGTAACTGGATGACCATGCGCAGCAGGCTGTGGTGTTTGTCGTTGCGTTCGGCGTAACCGAACTGCACGAAACGCAAAGGCCTCACCCCCGTGGCGCGGTCAGTGGCCAGGGGCGCCAGGCGCAGCATCTTGAAATGTTCCGCCTGCACGTCTGCCCACGGCAGGGGCGCCGCGTCGACGACCTCGGTTTTTTCCGTGGCGGTTCCAGCGGTAGGTTCTGGTGTTGCTTCGGTGATAGTCATGCGGCGCGATCCTGTCCAAGCCCAGCCAGTCGACAGGCTTTTTGCTGTCGACCCTGGGCTTATCGGCCGCTTTTCCCAGTACTGGAGGCAATTAGTCGGTCAACGGGGTTGAAGTCCGTCGATAAAGCGCACCAGGCGTGTGCCCAGCTCGGCGGCCAGGGGCAATTGAGGGTTGTTATAGGAGGCCAGTTGCTGCTTCACGTCGTTGGGCACGATGCGCATCACGTGGTTCATGCCCTCGATTATCGTCAATTCGGCGTCGGGCTTGGCGTTCTTCAATTGCTGCGCATCGCCCACCCCCACCTGGATATCGTGGGTGCCCTGGATGATCAGCGCCGGCATGCGTAGCTTGGCAAAAGCTGCCGAGGGGTCGGCACGAAACAGGCTGATCAGATAGGGCTGAACGCTGGGTCGGAAAATCCCTTCCAGAGGGGCCGGCACATCGGGGTCCACCTGGCCGGCCTTGAGGTGGTCAAGGATTTCATTACTGCGCAGTAGCAGGGCAGGGGGCAGGTGGTCGGCCAACTGTTGGCGTATCACCTGGTCCACCGGACGGGCGCTGCCGGACAAGGAGACCACCCCCGCCGGATCGAGTTGCGGCGCGGCCAGGGCGGCCACCAGCGCACCTTCGCTATGGCCCAGCACAATCAGCGGGCCCATGCGCTTGTCGGCCTTGAGCAGCTTGCCCCAGGCCACGGCGTCGGCCACGTAGGCGTCCAGGGTCAGGTTGCGCTCATCGGGCGTGGCGGCCAGGCTGGCGGCAACGCCGCGCTTGTCGTAGCGCACGCTGGCGATGTTATGCCGGGCCAGCACCCAGGCCAGGCGCTTGAGGCTGTCGTTGCGCGCGCCGTCGGCGCTGTTGCCGTTGCGGTCGGTGGGGCCGGAGCCGGCAATGATCAGCACCACTGGCACCGGTTTGTCGGACTGGGGCAGCAGCAGCGAGCCAAACAGCTCGCCGCTGCCGGTGTCGAGGCTGATGGGCCGTTGCAACACCACGGGGGACGCGGCACAGGCCACGCCAGTAAACAGGGTCAGGGTCAGTAGCAAAACTCGAAGCATCATCACGCCATCATCAGGAAGGTGCCGGTTCGACCAACGTCTACCGGTAAGGTTTCGAGGATGAACTAGTCGGTTGGCCCGCGTATACTGGCGCGCTTGGTTATCACCTCTGAGTGATTACAACTGATTTCACGGAGCGCCCTGCATGTCCGGCAATACCTTCGGCAAGCTGTTCACTGTCACCACCGCAGGCGAAAGCCATGGCCCGGCGTTGGTCGCCATTGTCGACGGCTGCCCGCCCGGCCTCGAGCTGTCCCTGGAAGACCTGCAGCGCGACCTCGACCGCCGCAAGCCCGGCACCAGCCGTCACACCACCCAGCGTCAGGAGCCTGACCAGGTCGAAATCCTCTCTGGCGTGTTCGAAGGCCGCACCACTGGCTGTGCCATCGGCCTGCTGATCCGCAACACCGACCAGAAGTCCAAGGACTACTCGGCGATCAAGGACCTGTTCCGCCCGGCTCATGCCGACTACACCTACCATCACAAATACGGCGAACGCGACTACCGTGGCGGCGGCCGCAGCTCGGCCCGCGAGACCGCAATGCGCGTGGCGGCCGGTGCGATTGCCAAGAAGTACCTGGCCACCCAGGGTATCGTCATCCGTGGCTATATGAGCCAGTTGGGCCCGATCGAAATCCCGTTCAAGACCTGGGACAGCGTGGAAGACAACGCCTTCTTCTGCCCCGACCCGGACAAAGTGCCGGAACTGGAAGCCTACATGGACCAGTTGCGCCGCGACCAGGACTCCGTGGGCGCCAAGATCACCGTGGTCGCCGAAGGCGTCAAGCCGGGCCTGGGCGAGCCGATCTTCGACCGCCTGGACGCCGAACTGGCCCACGCGCTGATGAGCATCAACGCGGTGAAAGGCGTGGAAATCGGCGCGGGCTTCGCATGTGTCGCCCAGCGCGGCACCGAACATCGCGACGAACTGACCCCACAAGGTTTCCTCAGCAATAACGCGGGCGGCATCCTCGGCGGTATTTCCTCCGGGCAGCCGATCATTGCGCACTTGGCCCTCAAGGCCACATCGAGCATCACCACCCCGGGGCGTTCGATCGATGTGCACGGCAATCCGGTGGACGTCATCACCAAGGGCCGCCATGACCCGTGCGTCGGCATCCGTGCCACACCGATTGCCGAAGCGATGATGGCGATCGTGTTGATGGACCACCTGCTGCGCAACCGTGGGCAAAATACCGATGTACGCGTGAGTACCCCGGTACTGGGCCAACTGTGACGGATTGTGGTGGCGAGCGATGTGGCTCGCGCGGGGCTGTGAAGCAGCCCCTTGCGGCAACATGACACCCCCCGTCCCGTACTGGCGCCTCTCCAGCTTCTACCTGTTCTACTTCGCCCTGCTGGGGGCGACAGCGCCATTCCTGGCGCTTTACTTCGATCATCTGGGGTTCTCCAGCGCGCGCATCGGCGAACTGGTGGCCATCCCCATGCTGATGCGCTGCGTGGCGCCCAACCTGTGGGGCTGGCTCGGCGACTATACCGGTCGGCGCCTGGCCATCGTGCGTTTTGGCGCGGTGTGCACCCTGGCGAGCTTTTGCCTGATTTTCATCAGCAAGACTTACGCCTGGCTGGCGCTGGTGATGGCCTTGCACGCGTTCTTCTGGCATGCGGTGCTGCCGCAGTTTGAAGTCATCACCCTGGCCCACCTGCACACACAAACCTCGCGCTACAGCCAGGTCCGCCTGTGGGGCTCCATCGGCTTTATCCTCACCGTCGTGATCATGGGTCGCCTGTTCGACTGGCTGAGCCTGGATATTTACCCGGTGGTGGTCGTGGTGATCATGGCCGGCATCATCGGCGCCAGCCTGTGGGTACCGAACGCGCAGCCTGCCACCCAGGGCAATCGCCTGGCTGCCGAGGGTTTCCTCACGCAATTGCGCAGCCCCGGGGTCCTTGCGTTTTATGCCTGTGTGGCGCTGATGCAAATGAGCCATGGGCCGTACTACACCTTCCTGACCCTGCACCTGGAGCACTTGGGCTACAGCCGAGGCGTGATCGGTATGCTCTGGGCCCTGGGGGTGGTCGCGGAAGTGCTGATGTTCCTGGCCATGAGTCGCATCCTTACGCGCTTTTCCGTGCGTCGTGTGTTACTGGCCAGTTTCCTGCTGGCGGCGCTGCGTTGGTTGCTGCTGGGCTCGTTTGCCGAGTTTTTCTGGGTGTTGCTGTTGGCGCAAGTGATGCACGCGGCAACGTTCGGCAGTTTTCATGCGGCGGCGATTGCCTTTGTGCAACGCAGCTTCGGCGACCGCCAGCAGGGCCAGGGCCAGGCGTTGTACGCAGCTTTGGCCGGCACCGGCGGCGCACTTGGCGCTTTGTATGCCGGCCATAGCTGGAATCTGTTGGGGCCGACCCTCACGTTCAGCATCGCCAGCGTCGCGGCCCTGGCCGCCGCCCTTATCATCGGCTTTCGATTGCAAGAGCAGAACCAAGGAACCGTCCAATGAGTTATGTAGCCGTTTACTCCGTCACCACCCCGGATACCCCGAACAAGGTCCTGACCCATTTCGACGACATCGTCTCGACCCTGGCCGAGCACGGTGTGCGGTTCGAGCGCTGGCAACCAGGCCCACTGGCAAAAGGTGCCAGCGAGGCTGAAATGATCGCCGCGTGCCAGCCCCGGATCGACGCCCTCGGTTACGGCTGCATTGAGGTGTTCAGCGTCACCGGCGACCACCCGCAACGCACCGAGCTGCGCGCCGGCCTTCTCGATGAGCGCCGCTACAGCTCGGACCAGGCCAGGTTCTTTATCGCCGGCCAGGGGCTGTTCAGCTTGCACATCGGTGACTATGTGTACGGCGTACGCTGTGAGAAAAATGACCTGCTGGTGATCCCGGCCGGCTTGCCGCATTGGTTCGATATGGGAGAGCACCCGCACTGCGTGATCTTGCAGTTATCCCACCAGCCTGGGCACGCGGTCGCTGAGTTTACCGGGAGTGAGCTTGCCGCTGGGTTTCCAGGATTGGACGACTAGTCGCTGGTTCGCGATTGTTCAACCCGCCTATGCGGAAAAGTATTGTGGGAAGAACCTTATTGGAGTGTAAGACTTGGCTGTTTTTGCAGGTCTTGCTCTTTAATTCCGTTCGTTATGTAAATCTCTCCAAACCTCGATGTTTATGCTGTCTGTCAATAGGAGAAATCCGAAGGTTAGGACGGCGTCCGCAAATAAAAGGAGAGAGATGAATGAGCGCGCAACAGGAGCAGGATCGATCGTCACCGACGCAGGACGAAGTGTCCACAGCGGTGAGAAAGCGCCTGAGCTTGTCCGGCAAGCCCCTGACCCCCGCGGAACAGGAAATCCTGCGCTGGGCCCTGGAGGGCAAGACTGTCTGGGAGATCAGCCAGATTCGAGCCAGTTCCGAAGCCACGGTGAAATTTCACCTGCGTAACATCTATGGCAAGTTGCAGGTCACCAACCGCGTGCAGGCAATGAATGAAGCGGTTCGGCAAGGCCTGTACTGAACGCATAAAAAAGGGCCGCGACGCTTGATGGCGTCGCGGCCCTCTTTATTGCTGGATAGCTCAGGCCGAATGGTAGGTCGGCAAGGCAAAGCGGTTCTGGCTTTGCAGCATCGAAATCTGCGGCAGCTCACTGGCTTGTTCGGCCAGGTCGCGGCGAATCGCGCTGATCACCCACGTCAGTTGATCGGCAGTGTGCAACTGCTGGTAAGAGATCGAACGCTTGACCTGCTTGCCTTCGCTGTTGCGCAGGGTCAACAGGATACCGCCGTCGGGACGTGGCTGGGTGGTGACGTCGTAGTTGGAGAATACTGAGGCGAATTTATCTTGGATCAGGCTCATGTCTATCAGCTCCGTTGGCTCAAGTTGGCAAGCATGGAGTGATAGGTGCAGTGATTGTGCCAGCTAGTGAATTTATAAAAAGTCTTTATAAGTCAATAGGTTGTAAATATTCAGAATTTTCGATTTCGTGCAATTTGCATGAATGGCCATCATGCATCCTGCATTTTGCGCTATTCGATAGGCCCGTCGCGGCGGGTGCTCAAGGGTAAAGACTGTCTGTACGTGACTAAATTCCCTTTTTTCAGCCAACGAGGGGCAGGGGATACAAAACTTTTCAAATCCCGCGTGTACAGCTGAAGAATCGCTGGCGTATTTTCCTGCAAGGCATTCGGCCTCCTGCCTTCGCAAGGCGCCGGTGTTTCCGGATCAGATAAAGAATAAGAAAAAGGATGTTCCGCCATGAGCCATCAGCCAAACGACATGATCACCTGGGGCATGATGCTGCGTAAGGTGCCAGCCATCGTGCGGGCCTTGCCTCGAGTGGTGCGCGGCATGCGCGCTGCGAATGTCACCGACCCGGCGCAGCCTTGCGGCCTGGGCTGGCACTTCGAACAAGCCACCCTGCGTAACCCTGATGGCGCCGCCTTGCTCTACGGCGACAGCATGCTCAGCTACCGCGACGCTAACCAGCGTGCCAACCGCATCGCCCATCATCTGGCCTCCCAAGGCATCGGCAAGGGTGACGTCGTCGCGCTGTTTATCGAAAACCGTCCCGAGTTGCTGCTGAACGTGCTGGCGGTGGCCAAGCTTGGCGGCATCTGCGCCATGCTCAATACCGCACAAACCCAGGCGGCGTTGGTGCACAGCCTGAACCTGGTCAGCCCGGTGGCAATCGTGGTCGGCGCGGAATTGGTGGATGCCTATACGGTGGTGCGCGATCAAGTGTCGATCCCGGCGGAGCGCACCTGGTTCGTCGCGGATCAGCATGCCAGCGCGGTCCCCGAGGGGTATGTCGACCTGATGGCCGCCAGTGCCGACTGTTCGCCAGACAACCCCGCCAGCAGTGCCCGGATCTTCTTCAGCGACCCCTGCTTCTATATCTACACCTCCGGCACCACCGGCCTGCCCAAGGCCGGCATCATGAAACATGGTCGCTGGACCAGGACCGCCGTCAGTTTCGGCAGCATCGCCCTGGACATGGGCCCGGACGATGTCATGTATTGCACCTTGCCGCTGTACCACGCCACCGGTCTGTGCGTGTGCTGGGGGGCGGCGATCATTGGTGCCTCGGGATTCGCCATTCGGCGCAAATTCAGCGCCAGCCAGTTCTGGGACGATGCGCGCAAATTCAACGCCACTACCCTCGGGTATGTCGGGGAATTGTGCCGCTACCTGCTTGACCAGCCCACCAGCACCCAGGATCGCGATAACCAGGTGACCAAGATGGTCGGCAACGGCTTGCGCCCCGGTGTTTGGGCACAATTCAAACAGCGCTTTGGCGTCGAGCATATCTGCGAACTGTATGCCGCCAGCGATGGCAATATCGGCTTTACCAACGTGCTGAACTTCGACAACACCATCGGCTTTTGCCTGCAACATTGGGCGCTGGTGGATTACGTCCCGGAGAGCGGCGAACCGCTGCGGGGCAGTGATGGCTTCATGCGCAAGGTGCAAACGGGCGGCCAGGGCCTGTTGCTGGCCAGGATCGATGAAAAGTCGCCGTTCGATGGCTACACCGACCCGGAAAAAAACCGCAAGGTGGTGCTGACCGACGTGTTCGAAAAGGGCGATCGCTACTTCAATACCGGCGACTTGTTACGCAGCATCGGCTTTGGTCATGCGCAGTTTGTCGATCGTCTGGGGGATACCTATCGCTGGAAGGGCGAGAACGTTTCCACCACCGAAGTCGAGAACATCCTGCTGCAACACCCGCAGATCGCCGAGGTCGTGGCCTATGGTGTCGAGATCGAAAACACCAACGGCCGCGCTGGCATGGTCGCCATCACTCCCAGTGAATCCCTGGCGGCCCTGGATATGCGCGAACTGCTGCAATTCGCCCATGGTCAATTGCCGCACTATGCGGTGCCGTTGTTCCTGCGGATCAAGGTGAAGATGGAGACCACTGGCACCTTCAAGTACCAGAAGGTACGGCTCAAGGAAGAAGCCTTCGACCCGGACAAGGCGGGCAACGATCCGGTCTACGCGTGGTTGCCGGGCTCGGACAGCTACGTGCCGGTCACCGGGCAATTATTGGCGCAGATCCAGGGCGGTGAGTTCCGCTATTGATTGTGTCTATGAAGGCTTTTGACAAAAAAGCCATGACAGTGGGGAACTCCATCGCGACACTGGGCGCCATATAAAGCACCAGAACAGGAGCCTCCCCATGTCAGACCACGCCAAACGAATGACCGAAGACGAAGCCGCCGAATTTGCCGAGCAGGTCTTCGACGTGGCCCGCAAAGGCGACGCGGCCATGCTCGCCGCGCTGCTGGCCAAAGGCTTGCCGGCCAACCTGCGCAACCACAACGGCGACACCTTGCTGATGCTCGCGGCCTACCATGGCCACGCCGAGGCGGTAAAAGTGCTGCTGGAATTCAAGGCTGACCCGCTGATCGCCAATGACAAGAACCAACTGCCGATCGCTGGCGCGGCGTTCAAGGGCAACCTGCCCGTGGTCAAGGCCCTGATCGAGGGTGGCGCGCCGGTTGACGCAGCATCCTCGGACGGCCGCACGGCACTGATGATGGCGGCGATGTTCAACCGCGTTGAGATGGTGGACTACCTGCTGGGCCAGGGCGCGAACCCCAGGGCGGTCGATGCCCAGGGTGCGACGGTGCTGGCAGCGGCGCAGACCATGGGCGCGATGGATACGGCGGCGCAGTTGCAGAAACTGGTGTAGGCTACGCGCCCTCGAAAACCAGCCCGTCACAGGATCGCCCCATGAAAACCGCCCTCGTCGAACTCATCAGCAACATCAGCACTGGCCTCATGAGCGACGACGAGGTGGCGCGCATCGCCGAAGAGGCCGCCCAGGCCTACGCAGACCCTGCGGCCTTCCTGGCGGCCAATCCGGACATCAACTACGACGACACCTTCCCGATCCCGCTGGGGGAGTGGGTGGTGGTCGGCAGCCTGCCGGACACCGTGCTGTTCCAGGCCGATACTTACAGTGATCTGTTTGCCCAGATCGTCGCGTCGTTCGGCCCGGGCGTGGCATTCAACCTCAAGCCCAAGCAACTGGCCAAGACCGAAGCGCTGACCGCCCTCAACCGCATCCAGATCCAGATGAGCGCCCTGAGCCCGGAAGACGGCGGCTATGTGTTGATGAACTTCAGCCAACCGCTGGATGACGAGATTCAGGCGGTGCTGGTGTACGGCAACGACCTGGCGCGCGTGTTGGCGCTGTGTGCCGAAGTCGGCATCAAGGGCGAGCCTTCCCTGGAAGCGTTGAAGGTGGCCGTTCACGTCTGAAATAAAACGGAACCCCCGCCAGGGCTGACTATCCTACAAGGGCATGCCCTCACTTAGGAGCGACACCATGGGTTCTACTTTCAACGGTCTGATCGGGTTGATCATCCTGGCGCTGGATATCTGGGCGATCATCAATGTGTTCCAAAGCGGCGCAAGCACCGGGGCCAAGGTGCTCTGGATCCTGTTGATCCTGTTGCTGCCAGTGTTGGGCCTGATCATCTGGGCGATCGCCGGGCCGCGCGGTAATGTGCGGATCTGACCCCTCACTCCCTTTGGCGTGTGAGCAATAAGTGTGGGAGGGGGCTTGCTCCCGATAGCGGTGTGGCAGTGCCAGATGAGTTGGCTGACCCACCGCTATCGGGAGCAAGCCCCCTCCCACAGTGGTCTTCAGCGCACTCCAGAGATTTGTGTGTCGAAATATTCGCTGCACGAAATTTTCACATCCCATCCAAGACAATTCGCCCGCTTTGAATCGCCGCCCCAAGGCTCTATCTCCAGTGCCGTTAACGGCAGAAGGGGGGCGCACATTCAGTAATTAATAGCGTTGCTCGCATTGATCGGGCACCATTTGCGCCACCGCGCAAACCGCCTACCCCCAGCCAGCCTGGGCGAGGCCGAGCGCCATTGCTTTATTTCGCAACTTAAACTTCCAATGGGTCCTGAAACGACATGGCAAACCCGGACGCCCTGAGTCAGCAGCGAGCTTCTAATCGCCTGCTGCAACCGACCGTCAAATCCCATCTGGCGTACACGCTGCTTTGCGCACTGGTCATGATGGTGATGTTTTCCCTGCTGCGCCTGGCGCTGCTGGCCTACAACCGCGAGATGATCCTCGACACCCCGGCCTCGACCTTCCTGGAAGCGTTCGCCAACGGCCTGCGCCTGGATATTCGCCTGGTGGTGTACGTGCTGATCCCGCTGCTGCTGGCCCTGTTCAGCGTACGGGCCATGGCCGCGCGTGGGTTCTTCCGTTTGTGGCTGACCGTTGCGTCCAGCATCGCCCTGTTCCTGGGCTTGATGGAGATGGACTTCTACCGCGAATTCCACCAGCGCCTCAACGGCCTGGTCTTCCAGTATGTCAAGGAAGACCCGAAGACCGTGATGAGCATGCTCTGGTACGGTTTCCCAGTGGTGCGCTACCTGCTGGCCTGGGCCGTGGGCACGCTGATCCTGAGCATCGCCTTCAAGGGTGCCGACCGTGCCACGCGCCCGCGCGGCCCGTTCAGCGGTGGCAGCATCGGTACCCGCCAGGTGGCGCCGTGGTACTCGCGCATCGCGGTGTTCGTGGTTTGCCTGCTGGTCGCGGTCGTCGCTGCTCGTGGCACCCTGCGCCAGGGCCCGCCGCTGCGTTGGGGTGACGTCTACACCACCGAGTCGAACTTCGCCAACCAGTTGGGCCTCAATGGCACCTTGTCGCTGATCGCCGCGGCCAAGTCGCGCTTCTCCGAAGAACGCTCCAACATCTGGAAAGCCACCCTGGATCAACCGCTGGCCACCCAGACCGTGCGCGACATGCTGGTCTTGCCGCAAGAGAAACTGGTGGATACCGACACCGCCGCCGTGCGCCGTGACTACACGCCGCCGGCCGAAAAAACCCTGCCGATCAAGAACGTCGTCGTGATCCTGATGGAAAGCTTCGCCGGTCACTCGGTGGGCGCCTTGGGTCGCCCGGGTAATATCACGCCGTACTTCGACAAGTTGTCCAAGGAAGGCCTGCTGTTCGACCGCTTCTTCTCCAATGGCACTCACACCCACCAGGGTATGTTCGCCACCATGGCCTGCTTCCCGAACCTGCCGGGCTTCGAATACCTGATGCAGACCCCCGAAGGCAGTCACAAGCTGTCGGGCCTGCCGCAGTTGCTCAGTGAGCGCAAGTTTGACGACGTGTATGTCTACAACGGCGACTTCGCCTGGGACAACCAGTCCGGTTTCTTCAGCAACCAGGGCATGACCAACTTCATTGGCCGCAATGACTTCGTCAACCCGGTGTTCTCCGACCCGACCTGGGGCGTGTCCGACCAGGACATGTTCAACCGTGGCCTGGAAGAGTTGAAGGCCCGCGAAGGCGGCAAGCCTTTCTACGCATTGCTGCAAACCCTGTCCAACCACACGCCGTACGCGCTGCCCAACCCGTTGCCGGTGGATAAAGTGACCGGCCGTGGCAGCCTCGACGAGCATTTGACGGCCATGCGCTACTCCGACTGGGCCCTGGGCCAGTTCTTTGAAAAGGCCCGCAAAGAGCCGTACTTCAAGGAAACCCTGTTCGTGATCGTGGGTGACCACGGCTTTGGCAATGAACAGCAGATCACCGAAATGGACCTGGGCCGCTTCAATGTGCCGATGCTGATGATCGCACCGGGTATCCAGGAGAAGTTCGGCGAGCGTGACCACACCGTGGGCACCCAGATCGACATCGTCCCGACTATCATGGGGCGTCTTGGCGGCGACACCCTGCACCAGTGCTGGGGGCGTGACCTGCTGAACCTGCCGGAAGGCGACAAGGGTTTCGGCGTGATCAAGCCTTCGGGCAGCGACCAGACCGTGGCGTTGCTCACTGGCGACCGCGTGCTGGTGTTGCCTAAGGAAATGCCACCGAAGTTGTGGGAATACGAATTGGGCGCCGAGCCAACCGGTAAGGTCATTCCTGATTCGCCGGACGAAGCTGCACTGAAGCAGAAGCTTGAATCGTTCCTGCAGACCGCAACCAAGAGCCTGTTGGATAACACCGCAGGGGTGGTTGATGGCAAGCCGGACTAATTGACCGGCAATAAAAAGAGGCCTTCAAGAAGGCCTCTTTTTTTGCCCGGCTTTTATATCTTGCCGAGCAGCAACAACACCAGCAGGACGACCAGGACCACACCGAGAATACCCGACGGACCATAACCCCAGCTACGGGAGTGCGGGAACACTGGAAGGCCACCGACCAGTAGAAGGATCAGGATAATGATCAGAATGAGGCTCATAGTTTTTTTCCTTGTAGGCCTTCTGTAAAGACCGGTTATTTAACGATAGGCCCGACAGTTGAATACGGACGCCTTAATAACTCCGACTGTGCGCCTGCGTGGAAAATTCCATGTTTTTTTAAAGCGTTTTGCAGCGTCGCTTATTTCTTTTAATACCCTCGCCAATGCACCTGCTTAGTTGAAAAAGATTGAACTTAGCCTGCGGGCAGGTATCCGACCGAGCCCGCGGTTTGCCTGGGGCATTCATCACTCTGATGGTGCGTGGGTGTAGGAAAAACCTTCGCTACACTGCCGATCACTTCTTCTGTGAACCACAAGGCTACTTTCTATGCAAAATCGCATGATGATCACTGGCGCCGGGTCCGGCCTGGGTCGTGAAATCGCTCTGCGCTGGGCCCGCGAGGGTTGGCAACTGGCCTTGTCGGATGTCAGTGAGCCGGGCCTGCAGGAAACCTTGAAGCGGGTGCGCGAGGCCGGTGGCGACGGTTTTATCCAGCGCTGCGACGTGCGCGACTACAGTCAGCTCACGGCCTTTGCCCAGGCCTGCGAGGAGAAGCTGGGTGGCATAGATGTGATCGTCAACAATGCCGGCGTGGCCTCCGGTGGGTTCTTCGCCGAACTGTCCCTGGAGGATTGGGACTGGCAGATCGCGATCAACCTGATGGGCGTGGTCAAGGGCTGCAAGGCGTTCCTGCCGCTGCTGGAAAAGAGCAAGGGCCGCATCATCAACATTGCTTCGATGGCAGCACTGATGCAGGGCCCGGCCATGAGCAACTACAACGTGGCCAAGGCCGGCGTAGTGGCGCTATCAGAAAGCCTGTTGGTGGAGCTCAAGCAGCAGGAAGTGGGGGTGCACGTGGTCTGCCCGTCGTTTTTCCAGACCAACCTGTTGGACTCGTTCCGTGGACCGACCCCGGCAATGAAAGCGCAGGTGGGCAAGTTGCTCGAGAGCTCACCGATTTCGGCGGCGGATATCGCCGATTACATTTACCAGCGGGTGGCCCAGGGCGAGTTCATGATCCTGCCCCATGAGCAGGGCCGGATGGCGTGGGCGTTGAAGCAGAAGAACCCGCAGTTGCTGTATGACGAGATGACCGTGATGGCGGATAAGATGCGCGCGAAGGCCCAGGCTGTCAGGGGGTGATTGGGATGGTGTGCATATCCGTTTCCTTGGTAACGGATATGCCCCGCTAAACCCGCCACAACCAAGCCTCTGTCTGTCAGGCAATTTACCCGCCTATGTAGGCGCTGCCTGATTTAGCCGCAAGCCATTGCTGCCACAAATCCAAGCGCGCAAGGTCAAGGTCCTGTCACTCGAAAAGGACAACCGCCATGCTGGTCTTAAGCCGCGCCGTAGGCGAAATCATCTCTATTGGCGATGACATCGCCTTGCACATCCTCGAACTGAACGGTACCCAGGTTAAATTCGGCATCCAAGCGCCGGTGGGCGTCAATGTGCACCGCGCCGAGGTGTTTGAGAAGATCGTCGAACGCCAGGGTGCCGGCGCCCATCCGCAACCCAACGCCTGAAACTGCGCTCAGTCGAACAGATGCTTGGGCACGTCGTGCTTGAGCATCAACTGGCATTGTTCGCTGTCGGGGTCGAATACGATCAATGCCTGGCCCTTGGTCAGCGCCTGGCGCACGCGCAATACCCGGGTTTCCAGGGGCGTGTCGTCGCCATTGTCGGTACCGTCGCGGGTGACGAAGTCTTCGATCAGGCGGGTCAGGGTGTCGACTTCAAGTGCGTCGTAGGGAATCAGCATACAAGCCTCAACTAGAGAATCCCGGCGATGCTACTGCGCCGGGACCATTGTTGCCAGCGTCAGGACTTCTGACCGACCAGGCTGTCTACCGGCGGCACACGCGTGTCGCTCTCCATCTGCGTTTCGTGCTCGATCTGATGGCTGAACCTGTCCAGTGAACCCTGGGCCGGTTGCGCATCGCTGGCAAACACGGGGGGGCTGAGGATATACGCGCTCAGCAGGCGACTCAGGGCCGCCAGGCTGTCGATATGGGTGCGCTCGTAGCCGTGGGTCGCATCGCAACCAAACGCCAGCAGCGCGGTGCGGATATCGTGGCCAGCGGTCACCGCCGAATGGGCATCGCTGAAGTAATAACGAAACAGGTCGCGACGCACCGGCAGTTCATTGTCCGACGCCAGGCGCAGCAGGTGGCGGGACAGGTGATAGTCATACGGCCCGCCGGAGTCCTGCATCGCCACGCTCACCGCGTGCTCGCTGGAGTGCTGGCCAGGGGCGACCGGTGCGATATCGATGCCGACAAACTCACTCACATCCCAGGGCAGGGCAGCCGCTGCGCCGCTGCCGGTTTCCTCGGTGATGGTGAACAGCGGGTGGCAGTCGATCAGCAAGGGTTCGCCGCTGTCGACGATGGCCTTGAGCGCGGCGAGCAGGGCGGCGACACCGGCCTTGTCGTCCAAGTGGCGCGCACTGATATGGCCGCTTTCGGTGAACTCGGGCAGGGGGTCGAACGCCACGTAGTCACCGATGCCGATCCCCAGGGAGTCGCAGTCGGCACGGGTCGCGCAGTAGGCGTCCAGGCGCAGCTCCACATGGTCCCAGCTCACCGGCATTTCATCCACGGCGGTATTGAATGCGTGCCCTGAGGCCATCAATGGCAGGACGCTGCCACGGATCACGCCGTTGTCGGTGAACAGGCTGACGCGGCTGCCCTCGGCAAAGCGGCTTGACCAGCAACCGACGGGGGCCAGGGTCAGGCGTCCGTTATCCTTGATCGCGCGGACGGCGGCGCCGATGGTGTCCAAGTGCGCCGATACTGCGCGGTCGGGGCTGTTCTTCTGGCCCTTGAGGGTGGCGCGAATGGTGCCGCGACGGGTCATTTCAAACGGGATGCCCAGCTCTTCCAGGCGTTCGGCGACATAGCGCACGATGGTATCGGTAAACCCGGTGGGGCTGGGGATGGCGAGCATTTCCAGCAGCACTTTTTGCAGGTAGTTGAGATCCGGTTCGGGGATGGTTCGGGTCATAAAGACTCCTGACTGGATAAGATAAGGGCGGTTTTGTGGCGAGCTGGCTTGTTGTGGAGAGCTGGCTTGTTGTGGCAAACGGACTTGTTGTGGCGAGCTAGCTTGTTGTGGCGAGCGGGCTTGCCCTAATGCCGTTCAGTTAAGGCTTTTTTGTAGGAGCGAGCTTGCTCGCGAAGAACTCACAGGCGCCGCGTTCACTCAGGAAACACGCGTTATCGTTGACGTTTTTCGCGAGCAAGCTCGCTCCTACAGAAGGCGATGTACGCTTAACTGAACGGCATTAGGGCTTGCCCCGCGTTGGGCTGCGCAGCAGCCCCCTCTCTCCAAGCACCACGCTCTTTCAGTCAGACCTCATTGGCACATGTGGGGGGCTGCTGCGCAGCCCAACGCGGGGCAAGCCCGCTCGCCACAACAAGCCCGCTCGCCACCACAGGCCCCCTCGCCACAGGGTTTATTGAGCGGTCGGCTGACTGTGTGGAAACAACAAATCCACAAACTTCTCTGCCGTCGGCTGCGGTTCATGGTTGGCCAGCCCGGCCCGTTCGTTGGCTTCGATAAACACGTATTCCGGTTGATCGGCCGCGGGCACCAGCAGGTCCAGGCCCACCACGGGGATATCCAGCGCGCGGGCGGCGCGTACGGCGGCGTCGACCAGGGTGGGATGCAGGATGCCCGTCACATCTTCCAGGCACCCGCCCGTGTGCAGGTTGGCAGTACGGCGCACAGCCAATTGCACACCACGGGGCAGGATGCTGTTGTAGTCGTAGCCAGCGGCTTTCAAGGTGCGTTCGGTTTCGGCATCCAGGGGGATTTTGCTTTCGCCATCGGTAGCGGCCTGACGGCGCCGGCTTTGCGCCTCGATCAGCGTGCGGATAGAGTGCTGGCCGTCGCCGATTACTTCGGCCGGGCGGCGAATCGCAGCGGCCACGACTTCGAAGCCGATCACCAGGATGCGCAGGTCGAGACCCTCGTGGAAGCTCTCGAGCAATACGCGGCTGTCGAACTGCCGAGCCGCTTCGATGGCCTGTTGCACCTCGTCAATCTCTTGCAGGTCCACCGCTACACCCTGGCCTTGCTCGCCGTCCAACGGCTTGACCACGATGCGCTGGTGTTCGTCGAGGAACTCCAGGTTGTCATCGGCGCTGCCCGCCAGTTGCTGGGAAGGCAGTTTCAAACCGGCGGCCTTCAATACCTTGTGCGTAAGGCTCTTGTCCTGGCACAGGGTCATGCTGATGGCGCTGGTCAGGTCGCTCAATGACTCCCGGCAACGCACGCGACGCCCGCCATGGCTGAGGGTGAACAGCCCCGCATCGGCGTCGTCCACCTGCACGTCGATGCCGCGCCGATGGGCTTCTTCGACGATGATCCGCGCATAGGGGTTGAACCCCGCCTGCGGGCCGGGGCCGAGGAACAGCGGCTGGTTGATACCGTTCTTGCGCTTGATCGCAAAGGTGGTCAGCGCGCGGAAGCCCAGCTTGGCGTACAGGCTCTTGGCTTGGCGGTTGTCGTGCAGCACCGACAGGTCGAGGTAGCTCAGGCCACGGCTCATAAAGTGTTCCACCAGGTGGCGCACCAGCACTTCGCCCACGCCGGGGCGCGTGCATTGCGGGTCGACGGCCAGGCACCACAGGCTGCATCCGTTTTCCGGGTCGTGGAAGGCTTTGGGGTGATTCAGGCCCATGACGCTGCCGATCACTGCGCCGCTGTCCTCATCCTCGGCCAACCAGTACACCGGGCCTCCTTCATGACGCGGCGTGAGGCGCTCGGCGTCGACGGGCAACATGCCGCGGCCCTGATAGAGCTGGTTGACCGCGAGCCAATCGGCCTCGGTCTGGACCCGGCGAATCCGGAAGCCGCGAAACACCCGGGTGGCAGGGCGATAGTCGCTGAACCACAGGCGCAGGGTATCGGACGGATCCAGGAACAACTGCTGCGGATCGATCCCGAGGATCTGTTGGGGCGCAGCCACGTACAGCGCGATGTCGCGCTCGCCGGGCTGCTCGTTGAGCAGTTCCTGGGCCAGGCTGGCCGGGTCGGGAAAGGTGTGGCCGATCAACAGCCGGCCCCAGCCGCAATGCACCGCAATCGGCTCGGCGGCCAGTGGGCTGCCATCTTCGGCCAGGCGCGCCTGCAGGCGCTCATAGGTCGGCGCCTGGCCCTTGAGCAAGCGTTGGCTGTAAGCCGCGGCATTCGGTTTCATGGATCAGATTCCTTGTTCGCTGAGCCACAGGTTCAGCGCTGCCAGTTGCCACAGCTTGGAGCCGCGCAACGGCGTCAGTTGGCCCTGCGGGTCAGTCAGCAGGCGATCGAGCATGGCCGGGTTGAACAGGCCGCGATCCTGGCTGGGGTCGAGCAGCAGTTCACGCACCCAGTTCAAGGTGTCGCCCTGCAAATGCTTGAGCCCTGGCACCGGGAAGTAGCCTTTCTTGCGGTCGATGACTTCGCTCGGGATCACCCGGCGCGCCGCTTCCTTGAGTACCTGCTTGCCGCCGTCGGGCAACTTGAATTGACCGGGGACGCGTGCCGACAGCTCCACCAGGCGGTAGTCGAGGAACGGCGTGCGGGCCTCCAGGCCCCAGGCCATGGTCATGTTGTCGACGCGTTTGACCGGGTCGTCCACCAGCATCACCGTGCTGTCCAGGCGCAGGGCCTTGTCCACGGCGGCATCGGCGCCGGGCATCGCGAAATGCTCACGCACGAAATCGCCAGCGGCATCGTTGGCGGTCAGCCATTTTGGAGCGACGGTGGCGGCGTAGTCGTCGTAGCTGCGGTCGAAAAACGCCTCGCGGTACGCGGCATACGGATCGCTGGCACCGTCCACCTGCGGGTACCAGTGGTAACCGGCAAACAGTTCGTCGGCGCCCTGGCCGCTTTGCACCACCTTGCAATGCTTGGCCACTTCCCGGGACAAGAGGTAGAAGGCAATGCAGTCATGACTGACCATCGGCTCGCTCATGGCGCGGAACGCGGCCGGCAGTTGATCTATGATCTCGCTTTCGGCGATGCGCAATTGATGGTGGCGGGTGCCGTAGTGCTTGGCGATCAGGTCTGAATACTGGAATTCATCGCCGCGCTCGCCGCCAGCGTCTTCAAAACCGATGGAGAAGGTCGACAGGTCCTGCACGCCGACTTCCCGCAACAAGCCGACGAGCAGGCTCGAATCGACGCCACCGGAGAGCAGCACGCCGACATCCACGGCGGCGCGTTGGCGAATCGCCACGGCCTCGCGGGTGCTGTCGAGCACGCGGTCGGTCCAGTCTTCCAGCGTGAGGTTGCGCTCATCCTCTCGCGGGCCGTAGGGCAGGCTCCACCAGGTTTTTTGCTCGGTGTTGCCCTTGGCGTCGACGCGCATCCAGGTGGCGGGCGGCAGTTTTTCGATGCCTGCCAGCAGCGTGCGCGGTGCAGGCACCACGGCATGGAAGTTCAGGTAATGGTTGAGTGCGACGGGGTCGAGGATCGGGTTGATATCGCCGCCCTTGAGCAGGGCTGGCAGGGTTGAGGCAAAGCGCAAACGCTGGCCGGTACGTGAGAGGTACAACGGCTTCACGCCCAGGCGGTCGCGGGCGATAAACAGGCGCTGGGCGTCGCGCTCCCAGATGGCAAACGCGAACATGCCGTTGAGCTTGGGCAGCAGAGCCTCGCCCCAGGCGTGATAGCCCTTGAGCAGCACTTCGGTGTCGCCGCCGGAATAGAAGGCATAGCCCAGGGCTTCGAGCTCCTGGCGCAGTTCCGGGAAGTTATAGATTGCACCGTTGAACGCCAGGGACAGCCCCAGCTGGGCGTCAACCATCGGTTGGGCCGAGCCATCCGACAGGTCCATGATTTTCAGGCGTCGATGGCCCAGGGCAATCGGCCCTTGGGCATGAAAGCCCCAGGCGTCGGGGCCACGGGGGGCCAAGTGATGGGTGATGCGTTCAATCGCTGCCAGGTCGGCAGGTTGGGCATCAAAACGTAGTTCTCCAGCTAATCCGCACATATTGCATAGGGCCTTGTTTTTGCTGGGCCTGGGCGCATCTACCGGTTTTCAAGTACCAAATTTGTACCGTTTTTCGGTAAATCCAGCTTCTCAAGCTCCGCGAAATCACTCGAAGAGCTGATCCACTTGGCATAGGTTGAAAGCAGCACCTGGACACTGTGTCCAAGTTGCGCAGCGATGAATGCGGGGTTCATGCCGGACATCAAGCACATCGTTGCGTAGGTGTGCCTGGTGTCGTACATCCGGCGGTACCGTATTCCACTCTTGCGCAAGGCTGACAACCAATATCGCTTAGCCCCAGTTTCGGATCGGATGTATAGCTCTGATCTGTCACCCGAACCGTCCGGCGCGAAAACATAATCAGAGCGCGCCGCCGTAAGTGGTCTGGCTTTTTCGAGTGCCTGCAAAGCTCGATCGTTCAATAAAACTTCCCTAGAAACCTTCGTTTTGGTCCTCTCCTTGATCTTGCCGTACAACCTGATACGGCAAACCTTGGCGCGCTTCGAGCGCGTATCAACCTCGCTCCACCGCAGGGCCATAGCCTCGCCTGGACGCATTCCTGTATAGAAAGAAAACTCAAAAAAACACGCGTAAATTGCCTGCAAACCGCTCGTCACCTCGTACAGCTTGGCGATCAAATCGTCCGCCTCTTCGCGGCTGAATGGGTCGATCTCGCGCTTTGTAACCCGGGTCGCCGGGATCGAATTTGCCGGGTTCCTCAGTATCAACTCATCGCTCACCGCCTGGGTCAGCATGCCTGTGACCAGTCGGATTGCACCCTTCCTGCGTGATGGTGATGTCCAGGCAATCCCGTTGACGATTTTCCGCATCAGCACCGGAGTGATCTTGTCGAGCGGGAACGTGGCCAGGTGCGGCACCCAGTAGGTTTGCATGGTGCTACGGTAGTTCTTGCGGGTGCTGTCTTCGATCTGGAGGCTGTTCAGCCAGTCCTGGGCGTAGTCGAAAAATATCGGCATGTTCCCAGTGGAGTCGCTCCGGCTGTTCGGGAAAAGCTCCCGGTACTTTTCCGGTGTCAGCGCGCCCAGCTTGGCCAGCTGAATCACTTGAGAACGTAAAGCCTCGGCTGCTGCGATTCCTTTGGGGGTTTGCGGGAGAGCGAGCGTTTCGCAGTGCCGCTTCTTGTTCCAGGAGAACCTGATCCTGATCGATTTCCCGACAAGCTCAACTCCGGTGGGCAGCTCCATTGGCTCTCTAGCCATTCGTCGTACCTCCATTTGCTGTACATGATTCGTCCGTCGATCTTCGACCAGACGCCGGCTGGGATGATGTTACGTTCTCGCTTGCGCTGCAGGGCTTTTGGCGTGGTGCCCAGCAGTTCGGCCATCCGCTTTTCGGTGACCTTGTCATGGCCGGACTCATCGCCCAGCTTTTCGGCTGTTGCCATGTTGGTGCTCCATACCGCACACGGCGGCAGAGTATTCAGTGGGTTGTCACGCTGTCCTGCCCTGGGGCTACGGCGCGTGCCTGCTGTTCTGTGCGAAAGGACATGTGCTGCTTGATGCCGCTGCAGTCCGCAATGACCCACCAATAACCGCCAAAGCGGTGTGGGCCTTTGATGATCTTGGTGATGGTCATGGCGTGTCCTTGCCGCGCTGTGCGGCAGAAGGTGGGTTATTTGTTCGGCCAGCCGATCGGCATGCCGTCAGGACGTATCAAGTGCGCAGGCAGGTCTTCGCGCATGCACATGGGGGCGGTGCCCGGCACGCCGCAGGTCGGACACCCGGACTGAGCGCCGTGGCATACCGAATGCAGAACGGGAAACCCGCTGAGGCAGCGCACCTTCTCGGCGTCGTACTCGCTACACGGAATTCTTTCGGGCATAGGAATACCTCGCCCGCCGCTCATCGGCAGGCATGTTGGGGGATTGGGGTTACAGCGCCATTTCGGCCTGGGTTTCTCTCTGCCAGATCGGTGAGCTGTTGTGCGACTCAATGCGGTCGGCGATTACGTTTGCGCGCTGGCCGGCGGTCGGTGGGGCATACATGCCGAAGCGACTGATGCTTCCACCGTTTACCGCGGCGTTCGTGCTGTCGGCTGACGCGAAGGGCAGATGCTGGAATATCGCGGGGTCGAGCATCCTGAGGCCGTGAAGGCGACATGCCGGCCGGCCCTGGTCGTCGCAGATTACATCCATCGCTGAACCCATCCGCTTCCACCAGGCCGTCGTTCCCGGGTGCGCCCATTGCCCCGAACTGCCTATGGCCACTGTCGGCCAATCGGCGGCGAGTCGCTGCAGTCTGTCCAGTGACTCGTGCAGGTGCCAGACCGGCACACCACGCAACTCTTTGGGCCAGGCTTCCAGAAGCGCGTCGTTGGCCGCCTCGTCGCCGTCTATGACATCCGGGATCAGCGCCCAATCGAAACCGGGATGTCGGTGCCATTGCCCAACCCAGGCGGTGTAGCCATCAACATCTAGCTTGCCGCCTTTCTTCCAGACTGAAAACGCACCGTTGTCGAACACAAACGACTGGCAGACATCAGCGACGATGCCCATGTCATCCTGGCGAGGGAACGGCACCAGGGCATGCCGGCCGGCAAGGAACCTGGCGCCGTCTTGACGGGTGCCGCCGACCGGCGTGCCGTGGTATGCAATCATCCGCTAAGCCTCACTGTTTCGATCTCAACGCCCTGGTGCGTGGCGATGATGGTTTGATCACCGCCCAGGGATTCAGCCAGGCGGTCGGCTATCTGTTCGTGCCAGCCTTTTTTGATCAGCGCAGTCGCTGCCCGGATGTGCTCGACGTGGATCATTGCGGGAGACCGCAACTCAAGCCGGTAGATGATCGTTTCGCCGTCGGACGGGCAAACGGCTGCGAAGGTGTGTCGATAAATATTCACGCGCATACCTCGACCGCCGCTCACCGGCAGGCATGTAGGGGGATTGGAGTTAGGCTGTTGCGAACAGATCGATTTGCGGTACCGGTGCGTCGCGCTCGGCAATTGCGTCGGTGATTCGTTGATGGGCGATATCGAAGTAGCCGAGGCGATTGCCGTCTTCGTCGAGATCACGCTCAATGCCGATGAACTGCCGGCCAAGCTGCATGCAAGCGACACCGGTGGTGCCGCTGCCCATGCTGTTGTCCATGACCACCTGGCCGGGCTTGGTATAGGTGCTGATCAGGAACGACATCCAGGCCACGGGTTTTTGCGTCGGATGAAAGCTTCCGGTTTGCTTGTCGCTGGAAAAGAACTGCACCGACCGCGGGTACCGCTCCGTCGAGTCGTACTCGGTCAGGGCCAAGGCTTTTCCGTAGCACTCCGAGTTGACCGTCTTTCGCTTCGCGGTCTTGCGCTCATGCCCGGTGGACATCTGCGGGTTGTACACCGGTTGTTTGCGATAGAAGACCTGGGCGCTTTCATGTGCCCGCAGCGGCTGCTTCTTTGAGTTCAGGAAGCCTGTGGCGTTGCCTTTCTCCCAGATCCATTCGTACTTGTAGAGCTTGGGGTTGCTCGCCACCAGCATTGAGGCGAACGGCTGGGCCGCGCACAAAACAATGGCGGCCTCTGGCTTGGCTATCCGCAGGTACTCACGCCAGAGCGGCTCGAGCGGGATGATGGTGTCCCAGGCGCATTGGGTGGTGCCGTAGGGCAAGTCGGCCAGCACCATGTCGACGCTGGAATCTGGCAACTGCTTCATGACCTCCAGGCAGTCGCCGAGATAGAGCTGGTATTCGCTCATGGCCTTGGCCCCTTGTAGATGAACACGTAGGCGAACCAGAGGGTGGCGATCATGGCGTTACCTCGCAGGCTGCCGCCCTTGCTGCGGTTACCTCATCGATAAGCGACTGCGGGAGCTTCGCGACGTACTCGCCTTCCGACCACGAAAGGGGCTCGGACTGGCGGATCATCTCGTTGAGCAACTCGAATGCCGCGAGCAGTTGGTCGTCACGAATCTCGCCGTCCTCCGGCAAGTCATCGCAGAAGTGGTCTGCCGGGTCGATTTGGCTGGGGTAGTTCGGTTCACAGATGCAGAGCTGCAGGTCGGCCAGGTCGACCTCGTTTTCGACCAGGTAGTCGCGCAGGCTGTCTTCATCGAAGAAGTACTGGTCACCGTCGAAGAACACCAGCGGCTCCCCGGACCACTCTTTGATCGGCATCGCCGCAAACTTCGCTTGGCGCCTTGCCTGGTGGCATTGCTTGCAGTAGCTGTTCACCTCATAGATTTGATGCTCAGGGTTCGCTTCGCAGCGGCGATGAGTAGCGCCGGAATAGCGGGCAAGGTCCTCATTGCTGCCGAAAAAACGGCCATCAGCAGAAACCCAGCCGGTTACCGTTTTGAGGCTGGCTGCTTCTGGCGCGTCGTACATGATGATTGGCTTTTGTGCAGGCATGACTTCGTCCTTGCCGCTATAGCGGCTGACTTTGAAGGGGGAGGGGTTACAGGGGGTTCAGCAAATCAGTTGTGCCAGTGCCAGCAGGCACCAGCAGTAGACGGGGAGTTGGGCTTTCATGGCGTCATCGATCAATGCAGGCGCCGCGCCCGCAGGCTTGGCATGGGGTGTTGATGGGCAGGCCGCTTTCCTCGCGTATCTGGTTGCAGGCCGAACCGCCGCCCTCTACTGGCTTGAGTGGCGTATCGCAAAGCCCAAGCACCCACTCGATCCACTCCTTGCGCTGCCTGTACTGAGGTTCATCGTCGCCAGGCACGGAGATCTTGTGGGCCGGACCATAGTTGATTGACCGTACCGCGCTTACCAGCTCATCCCACCGCTCATCCGCTGCGGTGAGTTTCACCTTCAGGGCATCACGCTCTTTGATCGCGAGCGCGTGCTTGCGCCGCCAGTGCGGCACGGCGTCCAGTTCTTCAACCGTTTGAATTGGCTTGCTCATGCTCAGAACCTCAATTGTCTGTGCCGGTGTAGGTGCGCCATGGCACCTTCACGCCGTTTACCAGAAAGCCCCAGTCACCACGCCACTTGCTGGTGATGAAGAGGGTGTAGACGCCGCCTGGTGATATCTGGTCGATGCGGTGGTACTCGCCGTGGTTGAGGCGGGCGGTGTCGCCGGCGCGCCGATCGATGTATTCGGTGGCCTGGGCGCCTGAAGGGACGTTGAGGCCCGATAACACCGGGTTTTCGCTATCGAGCAGTCGCTGTTCCACATACCAGCCGCGCAGGATGACCGTGCGGGCGTTCCACGGGTGGTCGTGCAGGTCCCGGTCTTCGTCGTGCCGCATGATGTGGTGGATGCGGAACGACCACGGGCACCACCACAGTGCGGACTTGTGCGTTTCGCGGGAGTAGGGGTTGAACAGCCACCAGCGGCCCATGTACATCTCGGTACCGTCGGCTGACATGATGTGTTGGTACGGGGTGCGCTGGGCGCGGGCGATGATCCGGGCGGCAACCGCCGGGCGCGCGAGCAGCTTGGCGACGATGCGCCAGAACAAGTCGATCATGGGGAGTCCTTGCCGGGCCATGCCCGGGCGGTGGAGTGGGGAGTTACTTCTTCTCGAAGGTCTTGGTCAGCGCTGCGTTTACGCTGTTGCCTCGCTTCAGCACGACCCGAGCGAGTGCTGCCCGGTCGTTATGGCTATGGCTGGCCTGGCTGAGCAGGCCGAAGTAGCTGTTGGCCGTCTCGCGCAGATCCTCGGCCGGCGCCGCGGCGGTACGCTTCAGCGCCTGGGCAAGCGACCGCTTGCGAGTCGAGCGCCGCCAAGGCTTGATCACGTGCCCAACGAAGTCTACGCCGCGATCCACTGGCTGCAGGATCGTCTTGGTCGGGTTCAGCTTGGCGCCGAGCCTGGGCAGGAATGCTTCGACCTCAGCCAGCCACTGGTTGAGCTGCTGCGGCGACTCATGCAGGAACACGAAGTCGTCGACGTAGCGGATGTAGTGCTTGGCGCGCAGCGTGTGCTTGGCGAACTGGTCCAGGGCGTCGAGGTAGACGTTGGCGAAGAACTGCGACGACAGGTTGCCGATCGGCAGGCCGAGGCGCGCGGGTTGGGCCGCCAGGCGCTTGTGCTGCGGTACCCGGTTGAACAGGTGCGCCGGGCTGCGGGTCTCGTAATCCTCTCGCGGGTCGTGCATGAGGATCTGCGTGGCCAGGGCCAACCACCACGGCTCGGCTATTCTGGCCTCCAGTTGCTTGAGCAGCACCGCCTTGTCGATGGCGACGAAGAAGTTGGCCAGGTCGCACTTGAGGTAGAAGATCGGCTTCGACCAGTTCTGCGAGGCGCTGCGGATCTTCGCCTCAAGGCGCGTGGCTGCGTACAGCGTGCCTCGGCCTGGAATGCATGCGCAACTGTCCGCTATGAAGCTGGCGTAGAAGCGCGGTGCCACATGGTTGTACATGAGGTGGTGGACGACGCGGTCCCGAAAGGCTGCTGCCCATACTTCGCGGGCTTTCGGCCGGGTGACCACGAAGCAAATGGATCGGCCCGGGCGGTAATTGCCGCTGACCAGGTCGTCGTGCAACTGGATCAGGTTCCGCTCCAGGTCTATCTCGAAAGCCAGCGCGCTTTCGCTGTTGCGCTTGGTGCGTCGGCAGTCGTAATAGGCCTGTACCAGATCCTGAAACGGGTAGGGACCCAACGTCGAATCTGCGGACGGGGCGGACACGGAGCTCGTTGTTCTTGTCGTTGTTGTTCTGATTGCCATCATCGAAGTTCATGTTGAATGCGTTGTTGGCTGAGCGCTGCGACCTATCGTGCTATCTACGTCGCCGAGCCGAAGGCAGAGCCGATCAGCAAGGAAACTGCGCGAGACCTGCACGGACGCTTTAGACCGTCGGTATCTCGTGTGCGCATGGCGGTGACCCATCAGGTCAGCGGCACGACCAGATTTAATTCGCACAGACCAGAAAGCCGTAACCTTCAGGTAGCGGGCGCGGTTGGGGTGGAGCGTTTCCAGGCATTGGCTTGTCGCCCAATTGAGGCCGTTACCTCAATTGCCTGGGCGTGTTGCGGGATGCTGATGAAGCGGTTGTCTTTGAAGAGCCGCATAAGGAACTCGACCACCTGGACCTTCTCGACTAGCAGGGTCAGGTGCGGGCGCTTGTCCTGTGTGGCGTTTGCACGGGCGATCAGCATCAAGACATCGATGCATTCATCGATCACTCGCTTACCAAGCGACTGCTTCAAGTCGCGCGGGATATTCCTGGTCATGGTTGTGGCCATGTGCAGAAGCCCCATCGAGGCCTTGTAGATCTGCAAGTCCGTATGCATTGCCATCAGGCTCGCTCTCCAAGAGCAACCGGTCGCAAGCGGCCGGATTAAATGAACAAATTACTGAATAAGCTCGCTGCGGACGGGGCGGACACGGAGCTCGCCGTACTTGTCGTCGTAGCTCTGAAGGCCATCATCGAAGCCCATGAAGAATGCGTAGTCGGCTGAGCGCTGCGAAGATGACCAGTACCAGGTGTCGCGGAAGGCTTCGGCGCCGCCTTCCTGGAATGCTGCATGTGCGGTCTGCGCCGGGTCTTCTTCGCTGTACAACAGGCCTACGGGCTCGCTGTTTGGGTTGTCACCGCTGCGGGCGCCTGCCCAGTTTTCTTCGGTGGTCGGCTTGAAGTGGCGGTACTGCAGCTCTTGCACGTCGTGCGCCGGGATTGCCCAGTCGGTGAAGCCTTCGATGTTCAGGGCCAGCACCTTCGTCGCCAGTTCACTGCCTGCCGCCGCCATGGCCTGGGTATTGGCCAGGCTGTCGGTGAAGCTGTCGGCGCCATCGATCTTCTCGCCGTACTCGCCCCACTTGCCGACCAGCTCATGCGATGCGCCGGCGGTGATGTGCAGGGAGCGCTTACCGGTTGCCGGATCGCGGGTGATACCGGTGACGAAACCGCCGCCGTAGGCGTGGCCGATGGCCGGGATGGTCACTGCCGGTGCTGCTTTCTCAACTACGGACATGGTGCTTCCTCTTTTAGAAGGCAACAAAAAAGGCGCTGTGCGCCCTGGTGTGCCGGATCAAGAACGAATGGATGAAGGATTAAATAAAGAATCTGCGGACGGGGCGGACACGGAGCTCGAGGAGCTTGCCGGTGGTGAGCTGACCGCCACCACCGAAGTGCATGCCGAATGCGTCGTTGGCTGAGCGCTGCGAACTCGACCAGTAGTAGCCCTTGGTAATCAGGTCGTGAGTCCAGGCCAGATGCAACTGTGCGGCCGCTGGCAAGTCAAAATCTTCGTGACCGTCTGCTGTGTATGATCGAGCCGCTTCGGCTGCTGGATGGCCTCCCGCAGCGATCAACGCATCAGTGTTGGCTTTGCCATCCCACTTGCTGGTGGCTTGCGATTCTTCCTGGTAGCGGCCCCACTTGAACTCACCAAGATCTTTGTCGCCGAAAATCAGATAGTGGGCTGCAACCTCGCCACGCCGCGGTACGAAGCCAGCGTTGATGCCGCCCTGGCCTGGCCAGTATTCGCCAATGGATGGCGCGACACATGGAGCGGACATTTGAGCGTTCGCCGCCGGTGGCAGCACCTGGGCAAACACGCTGGCCATTGCCAGTTGTGCCAAGGCCGAGGCAGGCATCTTGATAGACGCGTCGCCGTGTTTCAGGGTGATCATTTCTGGCTTCATGGGTATTCCTCAGGATTGAGCCAAGCCCGTCGTGGGGATCGGCTTTTTTGGTTATTCGTCGTGGCAGATGCGCAGCGATTCGCGGTTGTAGGCGAGCTGCAATTTTGCCGACACGTTTTCGGGTATCACGTATTCGTGTCGCGGAGGGGAGAGGAATTGAGCTGATCCCGTTGGGCCAAGGCCGTGCAGGTGGTGAATCATCAAGGTCATGGCCTCGCCCTGCTCCTCGATGCCGTGCCAGGCCATCAGGTCAGCCAGGGCTTGGCGGGTGCCGGCCATGGTGTGGAGTCGCAACTCTTCCTCGCCGCGAGTCTTTCGCCTCGCCGCAGTCTTTGCTGATCGTTCTTTCTGCGCGGCTGCCATGGCCTACCTCTTCTATTCCGCTGGCCGGCAGTGCGAGCCAGGTTTGACGTTTGCGTTGCTGAGTTCGGGCTATGCGGCGCATGAATCGATCTTCACCTGACGCCAGGCGCCGACCGCTTCGAAGATTCGTGCTGCGTGCGCTTCGTCCAGAGATATCGCCTCGGGAATGGCGATCCAGCCCGAAGCCACCATCTGGCTCTGATTGGCCTCGTCCCGCAGCTTCTTGTAGCAATGCTCGATTACGTCTTCCAGGTGGTCGGAGAGGTAGACACCATCGGGCGCCACCTCCACTGACTTGCTGTATCGGTCACCGCGGGCATCGATGCAAAGGGCGCTGAGGTAGATCGTCCACCGGTGAGGGATGCCGCAGACCGCCTGGCCAATCTTCCCTGGGGCGATGTTCTTGAGCGACTTGTAATTGATCATGCCCTGGCGGCCGCTGGGGTCGATATTGACCACCGCAACGTGGTTGGCAGCCAGCAGCGACCGGCATGAACGGTCAATGCGGGCTTTGAGGTTGTGCGGCTTGCGCTTGCTCATAGGGCCTCCGCGAGTTTGCGCAGCGCCTTACGTTCTGCCGCTGTGATGGGCGGCTTGCGGCGCTTGAGGATGGTTTCGGGGTCGATCTTTTCCGAGCGCTTGGCCGGGTCTGGATTGATCGCCGGACTATCGCCAATGGTGAGTTTTCCGCCAGCGGCAAGGTGCCGTTGTACCTGACTGGAAAGCTCCAGCGCTTTTTCGCGCCGGAACTCGATGTCTGATTTGAGGTTGCTGATCATGCTGCCGCCCTGGCGAGTGTCACCCCGGCCATGCTGAAGGTTGATCCCTGCGCCGCGACCATCGCGTCGAGCGCTTCCCAGTTGACCGAAAGGACGCTGATCGGCGCTTGACCATATGCCACGGCTTTCACCAGGGCCTCGAAGTCCGTCACGTTGGCCTGCAGCGTTACCTGCTCCACCGCTTTGCTCGATACTGGCTTTGCGGTCTGGGCCACGAGGGCCGTCGTCTGGATCGGCGCGGCGCGGACAGGCTCTGGTGTCGCCGCTTTCTCTATGACCGGCTCTGGCTTGATGGCTGCCAAGCGTTCCGCTTCCTGCTCTTCGGCGATACGCTTCGCTTCGGCCTTTTCTCGCTCCACCTTCTGGTGTTCGGAGATTCGGAATTTGATCAGCGTCACCAGGTCGTCATTGGCCTTGGTAACCAGTTGCTGCACATCGCTGAACAAGAAGGCGTGATCAACGGCGAGCTCAGCCAAACTGGTCAGGTTCAAACGAATGCTATCGGCTGCTTGGCTTGCGTCGATCTTCGCCCGGGCCAGCTCGGTATCAACTGCATCCTGAAGGCTGGCGATAGTGCGCTTGCTCTTCATGGCGCCGGCAAAGTCCGAAACGACATGAGGCAGCGTGACTTTGCCAAGGGTCTTGTTGATTGCGGCTATGTGATCCGCCAGGGCGATCTCGGCTTTTTGCTTGATGTTGGTCTTCACCAGCAGCTCTTGAGCCTTCACCAGCTTGTCGACCTTCAGGCGGGTTTCGCGGGCATGAGCGCTGATGCGGTCCAGCGATGAAAACAGCTCGTCGATGCTTTGGGTCTGCGACAGGGCCTGCTTCTTGGCGACCGCGACAGCCTCTTCAACATCACCGCACCACTTGACCGCCTTCTTCGCGTCGGCGAAGTCCTGGTCCGTAGAGAGTGTGGTTTTCACCGAGTCGATGACCGCCAGGGCCGAATCTTCAAACACCTTCAGGTTGCTGGCGGTGACCATGCCGGTTAGCTCGATGCGCAAGGCTGGCAGCTCCTCAGGCGCCTTGCCGACGACGATTGAAGGCGTGTCGGCCATCTCGAAGTTGGCCAGGTCCGCCTCGAACTGTTTCCAGCCTTCGATCAACTGGGCCGCGCGCCCGGCGACCGGACGGTATTCCATGTGCACGAAGTTTTCCGGCGTGCCGTCCGAACAAACAAAGATCACTCGCTCTGCGCCACTGACCAGCAGTTGCTGCTCAAGCTGCCAGTAGTAATGCGGATCCAGGTCGCCGGCTTTCACCTGGGCCACGACCGACTCGTTCCACAGCTTGTGTTCGAACAGCGTCTCGCCGAGCATCGTGGCGCCATCCATGGATGCCAGCAGGTTGCCTTCAGTTCCAACGATCGGATACAGCTCTTCGCCGATCAATGCCTCAGCTAGTGGCCGGGCCAGAGCTTCGGTAGCGTGGCCTTTGTCGAAGATGAACTGCTGAGATGGCGTGACATCGGGCGTGATGCCGGTCTTCTTGGCCGCCAGCAGATCTGTGCGGGTCTGGTACTTCGATGCGCCCATCATTGCTGGTGCTTCAGAGGCGGTGAAGTGCTGAGAGCGAAGGGCCAGCCACTCGGCGGAGCCTTGAGCTACGTTGTGAATTTTCATGCTGCATCTCCATCGAGGGCTTTGAGGTTGGTGATTTTTTCAATCTGCGCCGGGCTCAGCGTGTACTTGCTGCTGATGGTCGCAATGAGGTGTTCGGGGCTGGTGCGGTTCGAGTCGATAAGTGGCTGCCACTTCGCGATGTTCTCGGTCAGTAGGTCGTCGGAGTAGGCGGGTAGCGATTCCGGTTCAGGCTGGGCGTGTTGTCGAGGGCTGACATCGCGCGCCGGCTCCTCGAATGCTTTGCCTTCCATCTCGTCGGCCGTTGGCGCTGATCCGACTTCAGGAAAAGCTTTGCGCAGGGCCTGGGCTTCGGCGCATTTGGCGAGCTGGGCAAATGCTCGACGCTTCCACATGGCGTTGGGCGCCGCAGTGTCCTTGCTGGCTGTTGCGTAGTTTTCAAGCCAGCGCTCGTTGGCTGTGTATTCGGCTACCAGACCGTTGCTCATCTGCCGCTTGACAGTCACACGACACCATTCGGGGTACGTGACCTCTACGCCGCTCAACTTCGCCGTTACTGGAGGGCCATATTCAGGCTCGCTGATTCCGGCGTACTGGCCGGTGCGCGCCGCCTGGATGCGGTATAGGCCGATGCCAGGCATCACCGTGTCCTGCATCTTTTTCGTTTTGGAGTTCCAGATCGGGACGATGTGTACCGGCTTCAACATTGGGTCAAGGTGTGCGGCCTGGCAGTAAGCCAACACCATCACGACTGAGTTCTTTTCTGCACCGGGGTAGAGGCTGCTACTCAGCACTTCGACGAGTGCGGCCTCCGACATCGCAGGCGTGTTGTCGTCCTGCTTCATTACTGCGGACATGGGGATTCCTTGCCGCGATGCTCGCAGCGATTGAAGGTGTTGGTTATTGAGTGATTCGATCGGCGAGGGCGCCGAGCAACATCAGGAAGGTGCAGACGGATAGGGCAGAGAAAGAGCCGCGCCATATGAGCATGCGTCGGGTGCGCTGGTGGGCGGTCATGGCGAGCACATCGGCAAAGCGCTGTAGCAGTAGTAACGCTGCTCGGTTCCGTCGTCGTAGTTCACTTCGCCCTGGGCGCCGCAACCGCAAGTGGCAGTTTCAAGCTCGTCCGGCTCTGGCTGATCGACCAATTGGCAGTTTGTGCCGCCGCAGTGCGGGCACTCGGTATGGGTCAAATTGCTGAATGGCCCGACCCATCGAATCCCTGTCTGTCCACAGTTTCCGCAGATCATCGTCATGGCCGAACCCTCACCGCAATGCACCCGCCCTTCATGGTCGGTGCCAGGCGCTGCGGCAGATCCCGCACCAGGTCCTCACGCTTGCGGCCGATGAGCTCATTGAAGGGAAGGCCAAAGCCCCGGATGGCAATGCGGCGCTCGATATCGTCGATCTGCTCGTCGATCAGCGATTTAACCGGTGCGGTGGTCATGCAGCCTCCTTGCGCGAGACCTTGTTGAGGCGTGCGCAGTAGTGGTCGAATTCCTTGAGGGTGATCGTTTCGTCAATCAAGAACTGGGCGATCATCCGCTGAACAATTAGCGCCTCTTCCTGCGTGCTGGCGGCATGCGTGAGGCTTTCGAGTGCTTCGTCGATCAGGATGTGTGCGCTCATAGGTCACCATCCACGTCGTCCTCGGCCGCTTCCCGCTCTGCTGCCACCGCGTCGGCGGCGTATGGCCTGAGCAGCGCGATGGCGATCTTCTCGGCGGCTGCGATTGGGTGTTGCTGGCCGATTAAGTCGGCAGCGTGGCCGCGTGAATCTGACTGGCTGCCGAGGATCGAGGATAGGAACAGGCGGGCGAACGAGTCGCGCTCGTCCAGGCCGTCGATCTGGCGCTGATTCAGGATGCCTTGCAGGTAGGTGCAGTACCGGTCGAACGTGACAACCTGCGGCCGGCCGTAGCGCCGCTTCCAGGTGATGTCCATCCCGCACACCAACTGCTCGGCTGAGTGCTCCAGCCACTCCTGTTCCGCGCTCGCCTCGCTGACCTCTGGAGGCAACTGAGCGTCGTAACGCTCCTGGCATATCTTCAATGCTGCGTTCATGGTCGCCTCCAGTGTTCCAGGTCCAGCCACAGGTAATCGACGTGCTGCCCTGGCCCGTGCTGGGCGTAGACGCGGTCGCGGTGTTTGAGGTTGACGTGCAGCTTTGCCTTTTTCCTCGTAGGCCAGGCACTGCCGCAGATCTTGCAAACGTGAGCTACAAGCTCTTCGGCCATGGTTGCCTCCAGGGTGGCGGGTCAGTCGGTGGGCGGGGAAGGTAGTGGCATCCAGTGGGTGATCCACCAGTCATCGCCGTGCGGGGAGCTGTAGCTGTCGAAGTAGGAAAGGTCTCGGCTGTTGCAAACGGGCACGTACTCGCCCATTGCCACTTCATTTCCTTCTTCATCGTTCGGAGATCCGTCTTCGTTTTCATGGCGGCGGATGTACTTCACGGAAACCAGCAGGTCGCAGCGATGCTCAGGCCTGCGGTCGTCGTTGACACTGATCCATTCGCTCATGGCGACCTCCAGTGTTTGGGGTTAGGCGGGTTATTCGTGATGACCGGTCAACGGGTTGAACCGATAGGCACCGTCCTCAGAAACAGCAGGGTGAACCCCGTTTTCATCGGCGCCGTCGCTGGCTTCTTGGTCGTCACACTCAATGCAGTTATCGCCGCGCTTTTCGTCGACATGGATGACTCGGTTGCAGGTCAGGCAGTGTCCGTAATCGGTTGGGTCTGGCGGCTGGAAGTTCATGACTCGTTCCTTTGGTTCACCTGTATTCGTTCAACACTCCTTCCTCCCGCTGGTTGCCGATGGGCACGGGGGGAGTGCTGACGGGTAGAGGCGGGAAAGGGTGCAGGCGCCGAGCGCTACCTCGGACGCTTCTGGTCTGGCTACGGATGCCCGTAGGCCCAGGAATCACCTGCATGAAAAGCAATAAACGAATTACTGAATGAATCTGCGGACGGGGCGGACACGGAGCTCGAGGTTCTTGACGAAGTCGTACTGACTGCCACCAGCGAAGCCCATGTAGAATGCGAGGTCGGCTGAGCGCTGCGAACTCGACCACACCCAGCCGGCCAACTTTCCATTCAGGTTTAGCCAGATCTCGTACAGTTCGGCGGCAGCGGGTAGGTAGAAGTCACCATGCCCTTCGGCGATGTGTTCGTATGCGGCAATCGCAGCCGGGTATTCGCCGTCAGCGTTAACCAGGGCTTCGGTGTTCGCCCGACCATCGATCAGACTTGTGGCCGGCGACTCATCGCCATACTGGCCCCACTCAAAACTGCCCAGCTCATCACCCAGAACCAGGTGGTAGCCCTGGGCGCCGTTACGGACCGGGATGAAGCCGGCGTAGATGCCGCCCTGTCCAGGCCATACAGCGCCGATTTCAGGGATGGTGAGTTGTTGTTGCTCTGCTGCTTGCATGGTTATTCCTCGTTGGTTGTCATCCCAAGCAGCCCTCGCGAGAAGGCTGCTCAGTGATGCTGTCCAGTTGAACCCCCGAGAAATCCTCGGTAGTTCGTTTCTCCACCACGCGCATCGCCCGATTCATATCTCTGGCCAGGTCACACATTTCGTGGACGGTGTTCTTCCCGGCTGGCTTGCGTGGTTTCGCGTACTCACATGTGGGAGTACGGCAGCTACCAGAGGCTGCATGGACGACGGTTTAGCTTTCTCACCACCGGGGTTGCCGGTACGTCGTTGGGTCACGTCAGGTTGTGTAAAGAGCGACTCCGAGTCGGAGCAGGCTGTGAGGCCCTTCGCAGTCCCTCGTAAGTCGCTGCGATGGGTGGACTATACGAATCCTCATAATTTACGTCAATACGTTTATGCATAATATTTTTCGTGGGCGTAAAAAAGCCCGCGCTCGGCGGGCTCAGTTGGCTCAGTAATGAGTCAGCGTATTGAGATTCGGTATCGCTTATTCGACTGATTTAGCTGGGCCTGAACCACCACCGGTATGTTCCCGCTCACCGTCGGACGTATCGCCTCGTATGAGCATGGGACAATCGGATAGAAGGACGAGACGTCAGCCTTGTTCGGTATGAGCTTCAGGTTGAGAAGGTCGTATTTGCTAGCGATGTCGGCCATCAGCGTGGTGCAGATAGCTGATCCGTTGTCGGCGAATTTCGGATCGCGGGTCTGGGCCTTTTCTGTCTGGCGCTGAAGCGAGATCACCTGAAGCCTCAAGGGTGCAAGGTCAGGATTTTCGACGTAGCCAGAATCGTCGCACCGCAGAGCCTTCATCGACGCGGCTGCCTGGTTTGATCTCAGATTGAGCTCGCCGATGGAGGTGCATGCAGCGCTGCCATAGTCGCCACTGGCAACGCAGGCAGGTGCACTTGCCAAGTACTGGCGGTCGATATCGCGAAGCTCCGACATATCACAGGCGGCCGCGAGCGCGGCGCCTGGCGAAAGAAGGGCGATCAGCAGGGGGATATTCTTCATGACGCGACCCACACCATTGCTCAACAGTTGAGCATGCATTGTAGGTCGTTTTGCTATGCAGTTCTGCCGGGGCGCGGCGCTATAGCACGGAGCGCGGCCACTTAGCGTCCACGACGCGGCCAACCACCGACCAGGTGTCGTCCACTTCAACGGTGGGGAAGGCCGGATTCAGTGGCTTGAGGTAGGCCCTGCCGGAATCCCAGATAAACTGTTTGAAGGTGGCTTCGTTGGTGTCGATCAGCTTGGCCACGACGTACTGGCCGTTTTCCACGTCGCCGCCTGGCGCCACCAGGATCAGCATCCCTTCGCTGAAGCTCATACCGTTGGTGGACGTCATCGATGGCCCCTTCACCTTGAGCCAGAAGCCATTTGGCCCGGCCCAGGCGTCAGACGGGTGCATCGCCTCAAAGTCGCCTACGTTGAACAAGTCCATTGCCTCCGCTGCAACCCCTGCCTGCACCCAGCTTATTTCTGGGTATTCGTAGTACCTGTTCGGCCCTGGGGCCGCTTCCACGTTAGCGTCAAAAGTTTCGTCACCTGTGCCGTACATGAGCCACTCCGGAGAAACTTTTAAAGCCCTGGCCAGCTTGGCAATAGTTGGCATTCGAGGGCTCGCACTCTCGCCGGAAAGTATCCGGTTGATGGTGGGTTGAGGAACAGATGACCTCTTGCCGAGCTGGGTCTCGTTCAGCCCCGCGTCGGCCATTTTTGCGCGTATGCGCCCAGCGATATCCATTACTCACCAAATATACGAATGCGGATTATGAGAATTCTATTGCATGGCGCAATGCATATTCGTATGATTTGTCATGCAAAACCTCATAGGATTCCAGTCATGACAGTTCAAGAGATGTTGAATCGCCTTTTCCAGCTCGGGCTGTCGCAGACAGAAGTAGCTGAACACTGCGGCACCACGCAGGCCACGATCTCCCGCGCAACCAGCGGGACGATGGTCGGCTACAGCACCGGCAAGGCAATCGAGCTGCTGCTTGCTGAGCGTGAGAAGACCGCGAAGAACACCGAATTCCAAGCCGCTTAAACCCATTCCAATCACACAAGGAAACACAGATGTCGTACTTCGCACCTGACCACCTCCACGACAAGCCGACCAAGGTTCGCCTGGACGAGGTCGCCGATGACTTGCTTACGGCTATGGCGCGCTTTCAGCGGACCCAGAAAGCCGTGCTCGCTCGCGAAATCCTGGAGCGCGGCCTGAACCAGATGATGGAAGAGCTTAACGCGAAAACAGACGTGGCCTGAAGTAGCCGAGGAGGCCCTGTGCCTGAAAGAAAACCGCTGGAAATCCAGCTCGACTGGCAGGGACTCGCTGATCTGGAGCTATTGGCCAGACGCAACGGGGTAACACCAGAAGAGATGGCCGCAACAATCATGAACCGGGCGATGGACCGAATGACTCGTCCACCAAAGAGCCGGAGCAACGTCGCTTCCATAGGACGGAAGGGCCAATAAGCCCCTCAGGGACTCATGAGGAACTGCCAATGAAACACCCATCAACCAAATCGCAGGCACAAAAAAACCGACGGGCTAGGTCGGTTCTTTTTACAGCGCTTGCAACAACGAACTGGAGCGAATAATGCCTATTCCCCAATCAATCGTCAACACCAACGCATCCGCGCCACGTTTTGCTACATCTGAAAACGTGGCGCGGGAAAAGATGAGCAGCTTTGATCTGCTTGAGCTTGTCAACTCCGCACGCGCAGAGTTCGGAGAAAGTGAGGTTCGGCGCAATGATTTCACCGCCCGGTGCCGGGATGAGCTCGACGGCGAATACTACGAAACTTTCGTAGTAAGAAATCAGCGCGGCCCAGCCTCCGAGGGACTGATGCTGACGAAGGATCAATGCCTCCTGGTTTCCATGCGTGAGTCGAAGGCAGTTCGCCGCAGCGTAGTCGCCAAGATCAACGCACTGGAGGCGCCAGAGCTCTCCACCATCCAGATCCTGCAGATCGCCATGGAGTCTGAAAAGGCCCGCTTGATGCTCACTGCCCAGGTCGAGCAGCAGGCCACGAAGATCCATTCCCTGGAGAACCTGTTCAAGGAGGGCATGACCCACACCCAATTCTGCAAGGGACTCAATGGGGTCAACGTCATGCAGGTGGGGAATTACCTGGAGTCGCGCAGCTGGCTCTACAACGAGAGCAAGTCCGGCGTGCGCCACCGTGTCGGCTCGTACGCCCGCGACAAGTACATGACCGAGCACCAGGTTGAAGTCACTCCGCACGGCAAAGACCCATTCATCTCCTACACACCCATCCTCCTGAAGAAGGGCGCCACCCGCCTGTACGACCTGTACCTGGCCGGCGAACTGCCCATGAAGAAGACCTGGGACGGCCTGTTTACCCACGACAAAGCAGTGCGAGGTGCCGCGTGAGCATGGGCCTTATGGTCGCCGCGATGAAGCTTCGCGTCGGCAATCCATTGCGCAAGCTTGTCCTGATCAAGCTGGCTGACAACGCTAGCGACATAGGTGAGTGCTGGCCGTCCTATCAGCATGTCGCTGACCAGTGCGAGATCAGCAAGCGCTCAGTAATGAACCACATCGCCGCCCTGTGTGAGGCCGGCTTGTTGCGAAAGGAAATCCGAAAGGGTGGCCCTAAAGGGAACTCGTCGAACGTTTACTTCCTCACTCTTGATGGTGGTGCACCTCCTGCACCAGGGGTAGTGCAGCAGATTCACCAGGGTAGTGCAGCAGGTTCACCCCCTAGTGAATCTCCTGCACCAGGGGGTAGTGCAGCAGCTGCACCCAGAATCAGTAACTCTCTTGAACCAGTCATGGAACCGGTCATTGAACCAATTACGCCCCAGGCTTCCGCCAAGGTCGTGACGGGACAGGTCGTGCCATTCGTTCCCCAGCAGCCACGAGTTGAGATCCCCGCCGACATGCCTGGCCCCAAAGACCAGGCCTGCAAAACTTTCAAGGTCTGGGCCAACTACGCCATGGCCTACCGCAAGCGCTACGGTGCCTGGCCGGTGTGGAACGCCAAGACCGGCAAGCAGACGGCGCTGCTGGTCGATCGCCTCGGCTCCGATGTCGCCCACCACGTCGCCGCCCACTTCCTGAAAACCAGCGATGCAGCCGTCCTGCGCAAGTGCCACAGCCTCAACGAACTGCTGGCCAACGCCGAGAGCTACCACACGCAGTGGGTGACCGGGCAGCGCATCAACGGCACAACCGCCCGCCAGATGGAACGGACTGAGGCAAACCTCTCCGCAGCCGAGCAGGCCGCCCAGATGGTTCTGGCAAAACGCCAAGCAGGTGACCGCAATGAATACCTCTGAAATGAACGACCAACAGGTTGCCGGGCTGGCCGCTGCCATCTGCGCAACGGCCGAGGCCATGGGGCAGGAAATGAACCCCGGTACGGCGGCGATGATGGCCGAAGACCTTTGCGCCTACCCGGTGCCCGTCGTCAAGGCGGCGCTGAAGGCGTGCCGCTTCGAAGTGAAGGGCAAGCTGGCTATGGCTGACATCCTGCAGCGTGTCCAGACCTCCGACGGCCGCCCTGGGAAGGACGAGGCATGGGCAATCGCCATGACCACCAACGACGAGTACGAAACCGTTGTCCTGACCGACGAAATCCAGCTGGCCCTGGCCGCTGCGAAACCCATCTTGGATGGCGGCGACAAAATCGGCGCGCGCATGGCCTTCATCGACGCCTACCAGCGGTTCGTGGGCCAGGCCCGCGAGGATGCGAAACCAGTCAACTGGCATGTGTCGGTAGGCTTCGACGCCAACCGCCGAATTCAGGCTGTGACCAAGGCAATGGAGCTGAAGCGCATTCCCCGCGAACACGCCCAGAAGTACCTGGCAGACCTTAGCGTTGAGCCGATCACCGAGGATGGTCGTGCCATTGCAGGTCTGCTGACTGGCAACGTCACTCAGCCAGCGCCTGTACTGCGCAAGAAGCTGGAACTGGTCAAGAACTCAATGATGGAAATGCGAATGGCCAGCGCCGAACGGAAAACCGAAATGCGGATTGCCGCGGCCAACGAATTGGCAGATCGCCGCGCATTGCTGATCAAGCAGGCCCAGGAATTGGAGCAACGGACATGAAACGAGCAAACCCAGCACAGCTACGCCAATCCATTGAGGTGGCCAACACCCTGGTCAAGCACGGAATCCGTTTCGTGTGCATGCCGGTGGTGGATGAGGCTGACGGCATGAATCTGGCCAGCCAGGCCGCCGAGCGCCTGGAGCGCATGGCATTGATCGCAGAAGCAGGGGAGAAGCGGGCATGAGCAATCACACAAAAGAAGAATGGCTGGTAGATCGCCAGGACTACTGCATCAGCGTAGAGCGAGACGGTGAGCCGCTTGAGATAGCCACGATTGGCGCGATGGACCACAACGGTATCAAGTTCGTGATCGCCGAAGAGTCGTGGGCCAACGCCTACCTGATCCGAACTGCCCCGCAAATGCTCGCAATGCTGGAAGAGCTGATGGCCAAGGCCTACAAGCAGAACTGGAACGATCAGTACCCCGAGCTGGTAGAGCGGGCCGAGAAGGTTGTTGCGCTGGCGAAGGCTGGAACCCCGTCTGACTTTGATGATGAGGCTGAGCTATGACCGACTACACCGAACTGAAGCGGCTGGCTGAGGCTTGCGGCGATTTGAATTGGCGCGCCATCCAAGAGAATTGGTGCGAGTGGGCGATCCGTGATGACCACGGCTACATCGCCACCCTGCGCACCAAGAGCGCCAAACATCCCGGTCCATGCCCTGACCGAGAAGCCAAAGCAAAGTTCCTCTGTGCTGTTACGCCAGCCACGGTCCTGGCCATGATCGCCGAGAACGAGCGCCTGAAGACGTTGCGGAGCACGACCGAACGTGATCTTGCGCAAGAGCTTGAGGTTTGGCGTAACGGGCCTTCTTGCTGGAGCTGCGGGGACACTGGTGATGTGCATGACATCGTCGGCGAATGGCGCGGCCAATGCGATTGCAATGCAGCCAAGTTGATTGACGCCACCGCCGAGCGCGACCAGCTCAAGGCCGAGATCGAGGCGCTGCGCAAGCGTATCGACGACATGTCACCGTTCAAGGGGGCGCCGCTGGCCGGGCAGGATACCAAGTGCCTGGCATGCGGCGGGTATCACTACGGGATGGGTGGGCTGCCTTGCCCGAACATGAGGTTTACGGCTCAAGCGGACCTGCCAGAGACTCGATCCGGCCAGATCGGCGCCGCCATGGTCAAGGGAGAGCAGTCATGACTCCAGTACGACCTTGCCCAAAATGTCGCGGGTATGACCTTGAGCGCCGCTGGTGTGGCCTGTGCGGTGGTCGCGGAATGGTTGAGCCTGATCGGCGCGATGCGGCCGCAGAAGTGTTCAAGCTGTTGCGGGATGGCAAATGATGGCTGACCGAATCAGCGTTAACTGCCGCTCCATGCTCACCGAGGCCATCACCCGCATGTCCAAGATGTTCGAGGACAAGCACTTCGTGGTGGTGAGCCTTCGCCCTGGAAAGGACCGCACGCTGGACCAGAACCGCCTGTGGTTCGCGATGTACAAGCGCATCGCCGAGATGACCCAGATCGGTGACGCCGCCGACGCCCGGAGCTACTGCAAGCTGCACATTGGCGTGCAGATCCTGCTGAACGAGGACGCTGGGTTTCAGGCTGAGTGGTACCGGGTGATGCGTCACCTGCCGTACGAAACGAAGCTGGCCATGATGGGGGAGTGCAAGCTCTTCGGCCCTGACGGTTTCCCGGTGACCAGCCTGTTCAATCGCGCCCAGGGCATCGCATACACCGATCGCATCGTCGCGCGCTTTGCACCGCAGGGCGTGTACTTCTCTGACCTGCTTAGCCAGGAGGCAGCATGAAAAGTGGACATGAGCGCCCAGTGAACTCCTTGGCGGCAAGAGTGGTTTCGCGTGGTGAGTCATTCGAATATCGAGGGCTTGAGACCGAGGTTTGCTCATCCCTGCCTATCCCCATAAAGGAATTGCCCGAAGGCATGGAAAACCTCGTCGGTAGAAGATTCGGTCGATTGGTTGTGTCTGGATGGATTGGTCAGGGGAAGGGGCGGTGGTCATGCCGTTGTCAGTGCGGGAATTACGTTGTCCGCAGAGCTAAGGCCATTTGGCAAGCTGCACCGGATGCGTCCTGCCAGCAGTGCTATCTGATGGCAGTTTCCAAGCGCAAGGAATTCATCCGCAGGACCGGAAAGCAGTGTGAGACTCGGGAGTTCCTTATATGACCATCGAACGGAAGCCGGCCAAGCCGAAGAAATGCCGCGTCGCTACGTGCAGGGCCTTATTCGTGCCTTCGCGTATGGGCCAGGCGGTGTGCAGCCAAGCCTGCGCAATGATCGACGCCCCACGGCATGAGCCGAAGGCGCGCAAGGCGCTGGCCGATATCGCCGCCCAGGTCGAGCACGCCGGCAAGAAGTGGGATGTCCTGATCTGGAAGCGACTACTGACGGCCGCCTGGCTGCGCGAGTCGGGCGATCAGCCGCAGATGATACCGGCGGTAGACGGTCACGGCTTCGACGTCATCTACGAGCGCACCAGCAAGCTCACCGTGAAGCAGTGCGGCGAGTTGATCGAGTGGGTGCATTGCTTCGGCGCCGAGCACCATGTGCGGTGGACGCAAAAGGATAATTGGGGAGGGCGCTACTGATGACGATCGAACGTAAACAACCAAAGCCCAAGACCTGTAAAAACCCCGAATGCAGGGCCTCATTCGTCCCGCAGCGCCTCGGGCAGGCGGTGTGCAGTCCAAAGTGCGGCCTTGCCATCAAGGACGTGAACCAGGCGAAGGCGCGCAAGTCGCTGGCCCAGGTTGGCCGCGCCGACATCAAGGTACGTAAAGAGGCCCTGAAAAGTCGCGGCGACCACATGCGCGAAGCACAGCAGGCGTTCAACGAGTACATCCGCACCCGGGACCAGGCTGCCGGTCACCTCTGCATCTCCAGCGGCAAGCCGTTGGACTGGAGCGGTAACGCAGTAGATGCCGGCCATTACCGCAGCGTCGGCTCTGCGCCGCACCTGCGCTTCGATGAGCGCAACTGCCACGCACAGAGCAAGCAGGATAACCGGTTCCTCTCCGGCAACGCGGTGGACTACCGGATTGGCCTGATCGCGCGCATTGGCCAGGAGGCGGTCGACGCACTGGAATCCGACCAGAGCGTGCGCAAGTACACCGTGGATGAGATCAAGGCCATCAAGGCCGATTACCGTGCCAAGACCCGCGAACTGAAGAGGGGCGATGCAGCATGATGAAACTCAATTCGGCGCGGCTCGCATGGCATGACGCGCTGTACACCCCGTGGGACAGCCAGGGATCCCACATTGAGCAGATCGGCCTTCTTGGCTGCTCGGTGCAGAAGACCGAGAAGTCGGTGAACAGCCGGCACGCGATGCAGCAATCGATCTCGGCACGTATCCAGCACGCTATAGCGTCACTGCCGGATGACCTACGCGCATTCGGCAACCACATGTACAGCCCGATCGCCACGGACGACGAGAAGGATGAAGCCGAGGACTTGTTGTTTCAGGTTGCCTACCAGAATTCCTCTCGGCTCGCTGTGATGTCCGCCGCCAAGATGATGCGCGCCCGGTATGTGTGCGCGGCCATCCTTCACCGGTACCGTCGAATAAATCAGGGTGGTCAGGGTGAGGGAGTCGACCCGCTGCCGACCGTGTTCAAGCTTCGGGTATGGATATACGACACCTACGGCATCGAACTACCAGGTGATCAGTGGGCGAGGGATTGGGGGGATTTTGTGGGTCACTGTTTCGACGCGTGCAACTGGCTGGATAAGGAGGCGCTGGTGCCGGTTTCGAGTGCAATAAAAATGATGAAGGAAGCTGCTTGACGCCATGTCGGCGTTTTGGCACTATTTCGCCATCCTGATAATTTTGCCTTCGGCAACTTAATCACTGATCCAAGAAAACCCGGCCATCGAGCCGGGTTTTTTATTGCCTTGAATCCAACCTTCTGGAGGTGTACGTGAAGCTGAAAGCCAAAAGCAATCTGCTGGAGCGCGCCAGAACGGCATGGGAGGCGGTCGCACGCCAAGTTGGCGAGACCGACTTCTCGCGCCATCCACGCACCGGCGAGTATTTGCATCCCGGTGTCGCCATGGGTTGGCGGATCCACAAAAAGAATCTGTAGTTTCACCTGTAACCAGGGCAGCCTCACGGAAGGCCTGGACGTCGATAGCCGGGTAGTGCGACGTACGGAATCAACACCGGCAGCCCGCGCACCCTGACCTCACTGTGCTTCCAGGGTGGCGCGAGACAAGAACTGCGAGATCGATGCATTGGGGTGTCGACGCCGTGATGGTCTTTGGCTGGCAGCGTGGGAAGACACGCGCACCTATTCAGGGCCTCGACATTGATCGGGGCCTTCTTGTTTTCGGCCCCGCCACGCCCTTCGCTCTGAGCTGGGAGTGCCGCCGGGGCTGATCTATTCATGATGGAGTATCCAATGGCAGAACCAACGAGCACTGCCGCCGGCGTATTGCTGGTGAAGTACGGCGTGGTCATGGCTGCATTCATTGGCTCGATTCTGTCTCTCGGCTTTCTGAGGGATCTAACCCGGGGCCAGGCAGCCGCAGCGGTGGCCACCGGTTTCTTTTTCTCGATGTACCTGTCTCAGCCTGTCACTGGCTGGATCGCTACGCGGCTCGACCTTGTAGTCGATGACAACCTCCTATGTGGCGTTGCCTTCGTACTTGGCCTGACCGCCATGAACATCATCCCGGCCATCAAAGCAGTCATAGGGTCCTTCCCGACGACGCGAGGTGCCTGACATGAGCAGTATTCTTGTATCGGCGCTGAGCGCGGCTGACGCGTTCCTATGTGTCCTTGTCGCCCTGGCGGCCTGTGACTACCTGCGCCGCGTAAGGCCGGTCGACCATCCACTCCTATGCACGGCCTTCTACTTGGTAGCCATTGGTGCATTCGGCGCTTTTGTCACCTCGATCCAGGGGCATTGGGTAAACCCGTTCGGCGTGATGCTTCACGCGGGCGTTGTGGTTTATGCCTGGGCGAAACGCGGCCAGGTAATGGCCTGTACTGATTAATCCGCGCCACGATTTGGTGCATTCGAAAACGTGGCTCGGAGATTCAGGCTTATGGATAGGCCATACCCACCCGCATCATTGCTTGAGCTTTCCGATCTGTCCGACTTCGGCATCCGCCTGACGCCTGCGCCAGAAGTGTGGGAATGGCTCCAGGCCGAGATCCTCGCCGACACCGGCACCATTCACAACGAAGACCATGCCCACCTACTGGATGCAGACATCCGTGTGATGTGGGCGTCGTCAGCATTCGAGAAGCAGGGTCGTACAGTTCTTGGCCAGGCCGAGCAGGTAGCGTTTCGCGCGGGTGGTTGGCAGAAGGCGCGTATGGAGCAGCAAATGCGCGATTGGTTCGGCGAGGTGCCGGCCTTCATCATCACTCTGGCTGCCGACTACTGCGCCCAGTGCAGTGATCTTGAGTTCTGCGCCTTGATCGAACACGAGCTGTATCACCTGGCTCACGCGACCGACAAGTACGGTCAACCAGCATTCACCCAAGACGGCGCACCGAAGATCAAGCTGCAGGGCCACGACGTCGAAGAGTTCGTCGGTGTGGTCCGCCGGTATGGTGCAAGCCCTGACGTTCAAGCGTTGGTGGATGCAGCAAACAGTCCTGCTGAGGTGGGTAAATTGAACATATCGAGGGCTTGCGGAACCTGTCTGCTCAAGCTGGCCTGATTCTGGACAGGCATTGGACGGATGAGAATTTATGGCAGTCCTTCAAAACGAAGTGAAGGCCTTTATCGTGCAGGCGCTGGCTTGCTTCGATACGCCGTCACAAGTGGCTGAGTTGGTCCAAAAGGAATTCGGGCTGACCATCACGCGGCAGAAGGTTGAATCGCACGACCCCACGAAGATCTCCGGCAAGTTCCTGGCTAAGCGCTGGGTGACCTTGTTCGAGGATACCCGCAAGCGTTTCCGTGACGACACAGCAGATATCCCTATCGCGAACCGGGCATTCAGGTTGCGAGCTCTGGGCCGGATGGCTGAGCGCGCAGAGAACATGAAGAACATTGCGCTCGCTGCCCAGCTGCTGGAGCAGGCCGCCAAAGAAACCGGTGGCACCTACACCAACAAGCAGCAGGTAGATCTCAGCTCGACCGACGGGACGATGACTCCCGCAAAGGACCGCCCGATTGACGCCGAGCTGGTTAAAGCCCTGGTAGACAAGCTGGTGGACTGATGGCTATCAAACCGATCGAGTGGGACGCGCTGAGCCACGCTGAGCGCTCCGCCTTGGTCGCGGCGGGCGAGCATAGCCCTTTGGCCTTCACCAGCCTGTGGTTCAACATCACGCAGGGCGACAGCTTCAGGACGAACTGGCACCACCACTACTTCGACTATGCCGCCCGCAAGATGCTTGCCGGTGACGCGCAGAACATCGTCGTGAACATCCCGCCAGGCGGCACCAAGACCGAGTTCTGGTCTGTCCACCTACCGGTCTACACGATGGTGAAGCACCGCCGGGTGCGCATCCTCAACACCAGCTATTCCAAGAGCCTGGTAGACGAGAACAGCGAGCGCAGCCGCTCCCTGGTCAAATCGACCGAGTTCCGCGAGTTCTATCCCTTCGATATCGAGAAGGACAAGGTAGACGACTGGACACTCGCCAAGGATGGGAAGCGCGTACACCAACTGTTCAGCCGTTCAAGCGGTGGGCAGATCACCGGTGTCCGTGGCGGCTACATGGGCGACGAGTACAGCGGTCACATCCAGGCGGATGACTGGGACAAGATCGACGACCTCTTCAGCGAGGCGAAGCGCCGGAAGTCGCACACGCGGCTGGTTAACACCTTGCGCAGCCGGAAGGCGCACAGCGGCACGCCGTTCGTTGCCATTCAGCAGCGCGGCCACATTGACGATTCGACCGCGTTCCTGCTGTCCGGCGGCATGGGACTGAAGATCGATCTGCATATCAAGATCCCAGCCCTGGTCAATCAGGAATATATCGATTCACTGCCTGACGGCATCCGCGAGCGCTGCATCAAGAGCGTGTGCGGGTCAGAGCAGGTAGACGGCTACTGGTCGTACTGGCCAGCCAAGGAAAGCGTTCACGACCTGATCGCGCTCCGCACGGCTCACCCGTACACCTTCAGCAGCCAGTACATGCAAGACCCCGACACGCTCGACGGCGGGATCTTCTCTGCTGATGACTTCCAGTACTACGGCGACGTGGACGCTGGTGCCGATCTGCCGCTGCCGGAAAAATTCGACTACCGCTTCATCACCGCCGACACCGCCCAGAAGACCAACACCTGGAACGACTGGACGGTATTCGCTGAGTGGGGCGTGTTCGAGGGCCGCATCTACCGGGTTGGCATGAAACGCGGGCGGATGGACGCCAAGACGCTACGCCGTGAGTTCGAGGCGTTCGTCAAAGGCGCCTGGGCCAAGAACGGTAAGGCCAACGGCATCCTGCGTCGGGTCTACGTCGAGGACAAATCAAGCGGTACCGGCCTCATCCAGGAGATGGAAAAGCGCCTGCCACTCAAGGTGACGCCAGTACCTCGGGACCGCGACAAGCTGACCCGTGCCCTGGACGTGCAAGGCTTCCACGCTGCCAAACTGGTCTGCCTGCCATACGACGACAGCCAAAACTACGAGTTCGTGTGTGAGGTCGCATCCTTCACCGCCGACGACAGCCACAAGTACGACGACCAGACAGATGTGATGATCGACGCCTTGTCCGAGGTTTACATCAAGGGCAAGCGCTCGATCCGCGACCTCCTATAACCAATTCGGTGACCCCATGAGCAAGAAGGGCTTAGTGCCAGCAGACAAAAAGCTGGGCAAAGCCCTTGTGCGGGCCGCTCAGAAGTACGAGGCGCAGATCAAGTCGTCGAGCGATGGCTTGGTGAACGTCGTGTCCGGCCTGGGCACCCAGAAGGCCAAACGCTCACACAACCAGTTCCAGTACGGTTTCCTGAACGACTTCCAGCAGCTGGACGCGGCGTATCAGACCAGCTGGCTTGCCCGCGCGATCGTGGACTACCCGGCCGAGGACATGACCCGCGAGTGGCGCACCCTCAAGTGCGACGACGCGGACGTGATCCGGGCCGAGGAAGACCGCCTGCAACTGCCAGCAATGGTGAGCGAGGCCACAAGTTGGGCGCGCCTTTACGGTGGCGCAGGAATCCTCATGCTGACCAACCAGGACCTGACCAAGCCGCTCAAGCCGGAGAAGATCAAGAAGGGCGACCTGTACCGCCTGCTGGTCATCGACCGCTTCGACATGACGGCGATGGACATGAACCAGTCGAACATCCTGGCTGCGAACTACTTGCAGCCTGAGTTCTACACCATCTCGGCCGGCGCGCAGCAGATCCACTGGACGCACTTCGCCCGGTTCGCCGGTGCCAAGTTGCCGCGCCGCCAGCGTGCGCAGACGCAGGGCTGGGGTGACTCAGAGCTGCGTAAGTGCCTCGACGACGTGATGGACATCGTAGCCAGCAAGGACGGCATTGCCGAGCTGATGCAGGAAGCGAACGTCGACATCATCAAGCGCGAAGGCCTCTCGGATGAGTTGGCCGGCGATCAGGACGATGCCATTACGGCGCGCTACGCCCTGTTCAGCATGATGAAGTCCTCGATCAACCTGGCGCTGCTGGACGGCGAAGAGACCTACGACCGCAAGACCCTGGACCTGTCCGGGGTTGCTCCAGTGCTCGACCTGCTCATGACCTGGATCGCTGGTGCTGCTGGCATTCCAGTGACGCGCCTGTTCGGCGAGTCAGCCAAGGGCCTGGGCAACGATGGCCAGGGTGACGACACCAACTACTACAACCACCTCTCATCGAAGCGCCTGACGCAGATCGACCCCGGCCTTCGCCAGCTCGATGAGGTGGTGGTGCGTTCGGCCACCGGCCGCTGGCTGGATGACTTCAACTACGTCTGGAACCCGTACAAGCAGCCGGACGCTGTGCAGATTTCCGCAGCGAACAAGGCCAAGGCCGAGACTGACCTGCTCTACAAGGACGGCGGGATCGTCACGACCAGCCAGATCCAGCGCCGCCTTCAGGCCGAAGAACTCTACCAGTTCGACGACGACAAGATCGCCGCGCTGGAAGAGGACGAGGACCTGACCATGTTCAACGATCCGGTGAATGACCCGGACAGCAAAGGTGATGAGTGATGAAGGTATTCAGCCGCGCGCCTGACGGTAAAACGCACGTCCGCCTCTGGCATGGGCCGTACAACGGTGGATGGGTGTGGTTCGACAAGAAGCAGTGGAAGCGCTTTTCGTGCGGTTGGCGTAATCCAACACTCTGGTGGTGCTTGGGCGGCTTCTGTGGGCGCCTCACTCTCCAGTCGGTTCCGTGGGGCAAAGATCCCGGCGCTGCCGCCCGCCAGACGGTAGCCGATGCCGTCAAGCAGGCGAGCTGAAGAGGCTGTAACCCATGGACATGATCGGCATCCAGTACAACGCCAAGCTGCAGCGGCTGGTGAAGCAGGTCAAGGAGTCGATCAGCAAGGAGCTCATGCCGCTGGTCCGCCAGCTGGCGCCGGAGTACACACAGGACGCAGTGGTCACGACTGACGCCTGGTCCGACCTGATCATCAATGCCATATCCACTCTAGTGAGCCGCTGGTCTTCACCGACGGTTCAGGCCGCCGGCGCGCGCATTGCCGGTGAGTTCGTTCAGTCATCGCTCAAGAAGTCCGAGCGAGACCTGAAGAAGTCGGCCGGCATCGACGTGTACAGCGGCAACAGCGTAATGCAGGACTACCTGAAGGCTTCGGCCCAGCAGAACGCCCAGCTGATCAAGTCCATCCCCGCCAAGTACCTGGAAGAGGTTCAGACGCTGGTGATGGCGAACATGCGTTCCGGCATGCGCCCTGGCTACATCGAGAAGGCGTTGCAGGAGCAGTTCGGCGTGACCCAGCGCCGCGCCAAGATGATCGCCCGCGACCAGACATCGAAGATCAACGGAGAACTGGCAGAGAAGCAGCAGAAGGGCGCCGGCTTCGAGTACTTCCAGTGGATCGACTCCGACGACAGCCGTGTCCGGCATCGCCACTCGGAGATCGCCAACAAGGTCACCGCCTACGGCAAAGGGATATACCGCTGGGACGACCTGCCGCTGAGTTCCGACGGCGTGCCGATCAAACCGGGCTCTGACTATCAATGCCGATGCATCGCGCGCCCAGTGAGCGCTCGCGAGGTCAAGGCCAACCAAGACGCAGGCCGCACAGCGCCAGGCGTCTACCGCTAATTCATCCAATCCGCGAGGCCGCAACATGAAGTGCACGGTTTTCGACCGGGCTGGGTATCGCATCACCCAGCGAGAGTACACCGACGAGGGGTTCCTCAAGGTGCCGGCCAGGGTGGCTCGCACCGGCATTCAGGAATACCTGGCCCGAGAGCTTGGGCTCGACGGTGACCCAAGCCGCATTGTTCGCGTGTATCGGCCGCCCGAAGAAGTTTTCTCGCCGGATTCGCTGAGTACCTACGACTCCAGCGACATCACCAACGATCACCCGAAAGAGCTTGTCACCGCGCTGACCTACAAAGGCGTGGCGGTTGGTGTTGTGCGTGGGCCTGGGCGTCCAGATGGCGACTTTGTGGCCGCCGACCTGATCGTTAAGGACCAGAAGACCATCACCGACATCAATGCCGGTAAGTGCGAGGTATCCGCCGGCTACACCGCAATTTACGACCACGCGCCGGGCGTTACCGAAGACGGCCAGGCGTACGAATACATCCAGCGTGAAATCCGAATCAACCACGTTGCGATCGTTGACCGAGCAAGGGCGGGCGCCAATGCCCGCGTTTTTGACCACAACCCAGGAGGCAACACAATGCCTGTACTTATCACCACCGATAGCGGGCGCAGCGTTGATGTTGCTGATCCTGCGAACGCCCAAGTGGTCGCCGACTCGTTCGACCGATTGCTGAAGCGTGCCACCGATGCGGAAACCAAGGCTGATAAGGCCCAGGCGACCGCTGACAAGGCTGCCGAAGACCTGGCAGAGGCCCGCAAAGCTTCGAGCGACGTCGCAATTGGCGAGCGCGTCAAAGCCATCAGTGCAACCCAAGCCCTGGCCCGCAAGGTCGCCGGCGACGGTTTCACCTGTGACAGCCTCGACGTGATCGAGATCAAGCGCGCCGCCCTGGCAGTTGCCCTGCCGAAGCGTGACTGGTCGGATAAGTCCGCCGGCTACGTTGAGTGCGCCTTCGACGCCGAGTCCGACAAGGATGAGGACGAAGACGAAGACGACGACAAGGACGAGAACGGCAACAAGAAGCCAAAGATGCCCACCGGTGACACCGCCGCGATGTTCGCCCAGTTCATGCAGCTGGCGAAGGACGGTGCAACCAATGCAGCGACCACCGACGCCGCACCGACCCCGTACCAGGCCCACAAGCAAAGCTTGTCCGGCGCCCACAAACAGAAAGGAGCCTAACCATGCCAGTTCAAGGTGGTAACGCAATCAACCACGGCGTCGCGTACGCGGGCATGGTCGCTGATGGTGAAGTGTCCAACGGCGTCTCCAAGCTCAACAAGGGCACCGCGAACATCGCTTACGGCCTGGGTGTCGTCAGTGACGGTGACGACGGCGCCAAGCTGCCTGTCGCTGCATCGACTGCGCTCCAGTTTGTCGGCGTTGTGCGCCGAGAGCTGAACCGCGCCTACACCTCGACCGACGTGTTCGGCGCTGTCGCCAAGCGCGACATGACCGTCGAGACCATGGCGCCTATCTGGGTAACCGCTCGCGTAGCGGTCGCCAAGGATGACCCGGTCTACCTGGTGGTTGGCGACGGCACCGGTGCCAACCAGGGCCAGTTCTCCAACGTGGTCGGCGCTGCCGCCACTCTGGCAGTCCTGATTCCGAACGCCAAATGGGTCAGCTCCGCCGGCGCCGGCGCACTGGCAAAAATCTCTCTCAAGGTCGGGGGCTAATCGACATGACCCAGCTTAAAAAAATCGTCGTAGCCATCGATGCCGCTATCGCGCAACAGATCGGCCGTGACGCTCACCAGGTGACCTTCATCGACGGTCTGCCGACCATTGACGATGGTCTGGCGTTCTACATCAGCCAGTTGGCCAGCCTGGAATCTCGTATTTACGAGGCCAAGTACGCCGCGATCAACTACATGGAGCTGATCCCTGTAGACACCTCTCTTCCAGAGTGGGTGGACCAGTGGGACTACATCAGCTACGACGGCGTGACCATCGGCAAATTCATTGGCGCCAACGCCGACGACCTGCCGGATGTTGCCATCAACGCTAACAAGTCGGTCGTGCCGATCGGCTACGCCGGCAACAAGTACGGCTACAGCCTGGACGAGCTGCGCAAGTCTCAGGCGCTGCGCATCCCTCTGGACACCACCAAGGCCAAACTGGCGTTCCGTGGCGCCCAGGAGCACACCCAGCGCGTGGCTTACTTCGGTGACGCGGCTCGAAACATGACCGGCCTGTTCAACAACCCGAACTTGGCGCTGTCGAACTCCACGCTGAACTGGTATGACCCGGCAACCACCGGTGATCAGATCGTCGCCGACCTGAACAAGATCCTGGTTGATGTCTACATCAACTCGGCCACCGTTCACGTTCCGGACACGATCATCTTGGATGCTGCCCGTTTCGCGTTCATCTCGAACAAGCGGATGGGCACCATCACCGATAAGACGATCCTGGAATACTTCCGGACCAACAACCAGTTCACCGCGCTGACCGGTCGCCCGATCAACATCTTCAGCCGCCTGCAACTGTCCGCTGCTCAGCTGGCTGCCGCCGGCGTGTCAAACGGCAACAAAGACCGCATCGTCGCTTACGAGCTGAACGACGAGAACCTGGGCATGCAGGTACCGATCCCATGGCGCTCCCTGGCTCCGCAGATGGTGAACCTGAAGGTCAACGTGCCGTGCGAGTACAAGATCAGCGGCGTTGAATTCCGCTATCCGTTCTCTGGCGCATATCGCGACCAGTTCTAACCAGCCGATCCATGGCCGCCTCCGCTATGCCCGGGGCGGCGGCCAATGACTCCGGGCGAGGATTCGACATGTTCCTGAAGAACGAAGCAGCACGACTGATCACCATCAACTACCTGGTGGATGGCACTGAGACCAGCTACCCAATCCTGCCGGGTGAAAACCCAGCCGTGGAAGTTCCCGATGCGGTGGCCAAGATCGATTTCGTCAAGGCCCTGCTGAAGAACGGCGACCTGCGCCGCGTTGGCGCTGATGAGCTGCAAAGCGAAGACGACGACGAAGACCTGGTAGCCCAGGCCGAAGCACTCGGCATCAAGGTCAACAAGACCTGGGGCGAAAATCGCCTGCGCGAAGAGATCGCCAAGGCTCAGGCTGCTCAGTAACACCCGGGCGCCTGGCGCCCACCCATTCATACCGGAGAGCCCATGTTAATCACCCCTGAGATGATCGCGGCTTTCCGCAGCAATCCGGTGTTCAAGGCGTTTGCCGACCCAGTGAAGTGGCCCGACGAATACATCGTTGAGGCCCTTTGCGAGGCAGGCACCGAGACAGGCTCAAGCCGCTGGGGCGCCCTGGAACTGACCTGCGACAACTTCAAGTGGCGCGGCATGCAGTACTTCGCGGCGCATTGGCTGTCGACCAACTTTGCCACGCTCGGCGCCAACGGAACGCCCAATTCCGAAGCCCGCCTCAACGTGGCCCAGAAGTCGGTCGGTGATGAATCGATCGCCTATCGCGTGCCGCAGATGATGGATGCCGGCACCGACTGGCTGACCTACACCAACTACGGCCAGCAGTTCTACAGGCTCAAGAAGCGCGCCGGTATGGGCGCCAAGGCGGTTTAGATGTTCACTCTCGACATCCAGGGCTTTCAGGAGCTGCAGGACGAACTGGCGAAAGAGTTGAGCGCGCTGAAGTCGAACAAGGTTGTCACCGTCGGTATTCACGAAGAGGCCGGCGATGTTGAGTCAGGCGACCTAACCATGGCCAGTCTCGGCGCGATCAACGAGTTCGGCGCCGACATCAAGCACCCGGGCGGAACGTCATACGGCTACGCCAGCAAGGCTGCTGCCGACCGCGATGAGGTGCGATTCCTCAAGACCGGAAAGGGCTACATGGAACTGGGCGTCACCCAGGCGCACACCATCAACATCCCGGCCAGGCCATGGCTTGAGCCTGGGGTTGCGAGCGCAACGCCAGAGGTGCTGCTGACCATCCAAGACGGCATGGAGGCCGGTAAGTCGATGGACCAGATCCTAGAGGCAGTCGGTGTGGTGGCCGCGGGCAAGGTGAAGGTGTACATGACCGACCTGAAGACCCCGCCCAATGCCGCATCCACCATTCGCAAGAAGGGCAGCAGCAACCCCCTGATCGATTCGGGCGCCATGCGCCAGTCGGTCACCCACCAAGTTTCCATTGGTCCCGCATCGGAGGGTCTCGAATGAGCCTGAACATGGAGGGCCAGATCGATGGCGTGTTTGAAAGCGTCGAGGCATCCCGCACGGTTGACACTGGCGGCGCGTGGGTAGACGGCATATGGACACCGGGCACGCCGAGCACCACGCCTTACATCGTGAATACCCAGCCGGCCAGCGACAGGGAAGTCGATTTCCTGCGCCAGGGCGGCGAGCGGATCACCGACGCGCGCCGGATCTACATCAACCAGGGAGAAATGCAGCTGATCGACCAGACCGGCACCTGGACGTTCCTGGGCCAGCAGTGGAAGGCCATCAAGGTCGACAACCGCTACTGGCGGAACTACTGCAAGGTCATTGTCATGCGCATTGACGACCAGTCGGGTGGCCCAGCATGACCAACGAAGAGCTATTCAAGAAGCTGCGACCGATTGTGATGCTGGCGACCGGGGTGCCTGAGTGCCTGCTGGCCGACCAGATCGGCCCCGGCAGCATGCCTGCCCCTCAGGGCGCCTACGCAACGATCACGCCAAGGCAGTCCGTCAGCGAGCGCGGCCAGGCCAACATCGTGTCGCGCAATGTCCCGGGCGAACTCGTTGAGGTCGATGTACGGGCGCAGATCATGTGTTCGGCAAGCGTCAACTTCTACCGTGGCGAAGCCCTGATGTACGCCGAGCGCCTGAAGCAGGCGAACAAGCGCCCGGACGTGAGCATGATGCTGTTCAAGTCGAAGATCGGCTGGAACGGCACCGATGCAGTCAACAACCTCACGAGCCTGCAGTCGGCCAACTTCGAGCAGCGGGCGCAGATCACCATCCGCCTGATGTACGAGACCAGCAGCCTCCCGGCGATCAACAACATCCTGAGCGTCGAAGTAGCGCTTGAGAACGAAAAGGCACGGGTCCTTGAGACCTTCACCGTCGAAATTGACCCCGCATAACCATTGGAGCTCTCGAGATGAGTTATCCCGCCTCAGAAATTATTCGCATCAACGCAAGAATCAGCCCTGCCGGACTGGGCACTGCGAACTTTGCCAGCGCCATGCTGTTCGCGCCACAGCTTGAGCTGCCGGTAGGATTCGCACCCGACACCTACCGCACGTATTTCAGCCTGCCTGCACTGTCTGAAGACTTCGCCGATACCACCGAGACATACAAGGCCGCCCAACGCTGGCTCGGTGGCACTCCGGCTACTCGCCAGATTCAGGTTTGGGGTGCAGCAACTGCTGATGCTTCTCGCGCAGCCACGCTGAACAAAGCTCGAAACATGATCTGGTGGTACTGGACCATGTGGACCGCTCCTGTCCTGGCCGTTAAGGCGGATGTGCTGGCTATCGCTCAGTGGTGCGAAGACAACACCAGCATGTTCATCGACAACCAGACCGGCGCGTCGGTTGCTGAAATCCGCGACCCGTCTGATACGGATGACATCGCCACTCAGCTCTCTTCTGCCGGCTTCCGTCACGTCTACACCGCCGCTCACGCCGCCGACCCTTACTCTGGGTCGGCTCTGGCCAAGCATTTCGCGGCAGTTAACTACAGTGCCGATGGATCAACCATTGATGGCGAGTACAAGAAGTCGCCAGGTGTGATCGCTGAATCGTTGAGCGGCACCGCCTACACGGCGATGAAGAGCAAGTCCAAGAACGTCACCTTCTACACTGAGGTGGACAATCAGGGCTCCAAGGACATTGGGCGCTGGATCAATACAAACACCCACAGCACCTACGGGGAAACCATCGATGATGTCGTAAATCTCGATGCCTGCATCAACTTTCTCCGCACTTCGCTCTACAACGTGACCGCAAATCAGCCAACAAAGCTGGGCCAGGACCCTACTGGTCAAGCAATGCTGATCAACGCCGGCGCCCGCGCAACCCTACGCACCTTTGTCGGGAACGGTTATTTGGGGCCACGCAACTACACCGACCCTGACGACGGGCTTGAAAAGTACACCTTTGGGTTTGAAATCCTGACCAAGCCAGAAGACATCCTTGATATCTCTGATGAGGATCGAGACGAACACAAGGCAGCACCTTTGCGCATCCGCCTGTTCCGCAAAGGCTCCATCCGCATTGTTGATGTTGACCTCGACGTTTATTGATAGGTGACCCATGAGCCTGAACAATTTTGCAAACAACCTCACCGTGGTCACTATCAACGGACGGCAGATTAAGGATTGGGGGGAAACAGCAACACCTGTAACTGATGCCCCAATCGACGCCAAGCGCCAACTCCGTCGTGGACAGGGTGGCAGTGCCGTTAGCCTCGACAGAATCAACCCTGGCCGCGAAGTGAACATTTACCTTAACCCAGGCTCGTCGGATTCCGCCTATGTGCAGGGATTGTTCAACTCGAACGCGAACATTACGTACACCTACACCCAGATCGGTACGCTGGAAACAGCACTGGGCTCGGAAGGCGTCATCGTGAACGACGGCCAGCGAGGCCGAGCCGGCTCAACCATCACGGACGACCAGTTCACAATGCAGTTCAATATTTGGGAAGCGACAAGGGGCTGATAGATGAGCGTGAAATCATTCACCATCGGCGGCGCGCAGTACAACGCCGCCATGGCCAGCGCCGTCGATCAAGACCGCCTGATGTCCCTTCTATCCGGTGCTGTGCTGGAGCGATTCGCCACGGCCGCGCAGGCGGGTATTGAGGTCGATGACCAAGTGCTCTGCTCGATGTTTATGTCGATGCGCCAGGATGTGAAGGCCCAGGTCGTGCAGATCCTCATGACTCGGGTATTCATCAACGGGACCGAGCGCGCCATCACCGTCGCCGACTTCGGCGGCAAGATGGTGCAGTACAACCAGCTGCTGGCCGAGCTGCTGCGCTGGAACCTCTCCGATTTTTTCGACTGGCTGCCAAGCGGCGAAAAAGGCGCTCGGCAGGACGGGGCGGAAAGCGCAGCGCAGTAAATTGGTTCCTGATGCGGCCCTGTGTGGGGATTGTCGGGGTTTGCCCGCCGCTTTGCACCTGGGCCCAGCTTGAAGACGGCACCCACTCTCTAGCGAGCGTGGAGCGCTTCAATCAGGCGATGGACGAACTGTGGGATCAATACGAGGCTGCGAAGAATGGCTAGCAAAGTACTGAAGTCATTCCTGATCGGCATCGGCTATGACACCAAAGCCCTTGAAGCGGGCGACAAGAAGATCAACGCCAGCCTGCAAGGGATTAAGTCCAATACGCTAGGGATCTCTGCGGCTCTGGTGGGTGCCTTCGGGGCTGGCGCCGGGGTAATTGCCAATACGGCAAGCCGCATTGACCGGCTGGCCGCAGCAACGCAGAACATGCGCACGCCGATGAACACCGTTTACAACTTCGGTAACGCTGTAGAAGCGATGGGCGGACAAGCGTCGGAAGCTCTCGATACGCTCAAAAGGCTTGAGGAGTTCCAGAACAACTTCAAGTTGAACGGCCAGGATGGTTCGATTGACTCTCTCGCCAAAGCCGGAATCGACACTGGGGCCCTCGCCAGGACCGCAGAGAGCGGTGACTCCATGGATGTCTACAGGGAGCTGGAGAGGCAGTATCAAGGGCTAAACGAGGGGCAGCGAGCGCAAGTACAGGCCACTCTTGGTTTTTCGAATGGTGTGGCCAGGCTTCTCAGCGAAGGAAAGACCGAATCGCGGATGGCGCAGGCGGCCAACAACACCGGCCCCATCGACCAGATGACCGAGAGCGCCCGCAGGTTTGCAGAAAGCAACACAATTCTCAGTCAAAAGTTCGAGGGCATGGCCAACGAGCTGACCGAAAAGTTTCTGCCTAGCCTTATCGGTGCCAGTGAGTGGACAAATAAGTTCCTGTCTGAACACAGAGGCGATATCAGCAAAGGGATTGATTACGCCGCCGATAACCCTGGCGCAACTGCCGGGCTTCTTGCCTCAAGCGTCTCCTCTTTGGTCGGCCCCATAATTTCAAAGATTGGCCTGACATCAATCGGCAACCTTGCCACGAAGGGGGGTATTGGCGGGGTGGTAGTCACTGGTAGCGCGATTGGCTCCAACCTGCTCAATCAAGGATTAGATGAATACGTCCCTGGCTACAGAGGCGCATCCCAAGGCTTCGATGACCTGCTCAAGGGGGCCACTGGCTTGGATCGGATTCCCGGGCCGATGGACCTAATGTCGGGTCGCTTCCCCAGCTTTGTCGATCAGCCAAAGTTCCCCACAACAGGCGACAGAACCGCAGCCGACAGCATGCCTCCGCAATCAAGTATTGATGAACGCTACAAGGACGTTCCGTCGCAGAGCGCCGATGACCTGGTCAGGCGCATACAGGACGCGAAATTCAACGTCCATAACAACCTGACCATTGAGATTGACGGTGAGAAGCTGAACCACAGAATCATCCGAGTCAACGAACGCCAGAACTACGAGGCGGACGGCGACCTAAGGTCAACCACGAGGCGCTAATCATGAGCATTGTCAATATATTCACCCGACAAGCGCCGACCCTCGCTAGCTACTCGTTTGACGCGGTGCTGGAAGATACATTTGAGTCCAGCGTTACTATTACGACGTTCCCGATTGAGAGCGGCGTAAGAGTCGCGGATCACAGAATCTTCAATCCATTCAAGTGGACGATGACAGGAGCAATCAGTAACAACCCCGTAAAGACGCAGCTGACGGACTTCCTCGGCGGAGCACTCTCCAATCTCAGCGACAACCCATTTATAGCAGGGGTTGCGGGGCTTTCGGCTGGATTCCTCGCTGGCAGCGACGAGACGAGGGCGAGCTCCACGCTTGGGCTACTTGTCGAGCTGATGAGCAAGAAAGAGCCGTTCGATGTTGATATTGGTGAAGTCATTCTCAGGAACATGGCGATCACTCGCCTGTCGCGAACCAAGGAGCCGCGCAACGAGGGTGGCCTGGAGTTCGTTGCGGAATTGCAGGAGGTTATTCAGCTGGATCGGCTCGCTGCTGGCAATGACCGCTGGCCTCACCAGCTAAGAGCTGGCGATCCTTCTCAGAGCGCGCTGACAAGGGCTGTAAACAAGGGCCAGCTAATCGCCAAGGAGGCAACCGCAAGCGTGACGAATGCGGTGAATAACATTCTCGATGGAGTCATCTAATGGTCACCATCCCTTTGACCGCTGGCACTGGGAACGCCCACCAGCGATTCAGCATTCAGTTGGGCGATAACCTAATTGCCTTTGAGATCGATTTTATCTCATATCTGGATGAGCCGGCCTGGTCGATGAACCTGAAGCGCGGCGGCGTCAGACTTGCTTCTGGCGCCATGCTTGAGCCTGGAAGCGATGTGATCCAGAGCTATCAGGCAGGTATCGGCCAACTGGTTTTCACCGGTAAAGACGTGACCCTGGACAACCTGGGCATTGATAACTTCCTCGTTTGGATTCCTCCCATGGTGGAAATATGAGATCAAGAGCCTGGTCCGTTGACATCAACGGAGAGCCTTATATCAGCCTGCAATCAGGCTCCACGCAGTTTCGAATCCAGTTCAATATTGACGTGTCGCCAGGCAGCTCTGTGTCCTATGCCGATATTCGGCTTTACAACCTGAACAAGGTATCGGGTATCGCGAACGGCGCAAAAATCATCCTGAGGGCTGGCTACACTGATAATGTCGACGCCATCTTCGCAGGAACTGTGACCAACGTCCTGCGTGAGCGCGAACCGGGCGCCCCGGAAATCATCACCAGGCTGATTTGCCGGTCTGGCTCGGCGGCGGTTGATCGCGGGTCAGCTCAGACATGCCTAGGGCCTGGCGCCAGAGTCGAAGAGGTCATCCGGGATTTGGCCAGACAGTGGCCTATTCCAGTAGACATGGATGACAAGCAGTTCGCCGATGACCAGCCTATGATTCGTGGATGCACGATTGATGGTGACATCCCCAAGGCAATGGACAATCTGGCTTACGACTACGACTTCAAATGGCTCCAACACATGGGCCGGATGTACGTCACCAAGCCTGAGATGAAGCGGAACTCGACGGCGATCAAGATCAACCAGTTCACCGGGATGATTGGGATTCCAGAGATAGGTCTAGGCCCGAGCGGCCTTGGGATATCCATCTCTGCGCAGCTAAACCCTTCGATCATGATCAACGGCGTCATCGACCTGACAAGTGAGTTCGCCACTTACAACACGGGCAACCTGTACGTGTCTGAGGTGCAGCCTGAGGCGAAGCCTGTAGGCGAGTACAACGTGTTTGCCCTGAGATACGAGGGCGACTCGCACAGCGACACATGGAAGGTGGATATCGACGGTATCCGCTGGGGAACCAAGCCTGATCTTAGATCGGTGTCCACGCCAGAGAATGGCAAGCTGATCTGGGGGGCTGTGGTGGACGAACCTTTCAGGGCCAAGGTGATTGCTATCGCGAAAGGTCTGTCCATTGACCCTAACTGGCTTATGGCGGTGATGGCTTTCGAGACAAAAGAATTATTCTCGCCAGGCGTGCTGAACGGGGCGGGAAGCGGAGCTATAGGGCTGATCCAATTTGTCCCATCGACAGCAGCAGGGCTTGGCACGACTACACAGCGCCTGGCTCGCATGACAGCTGTTCAGCAGCTTGATTATGTAGAGAAATACTACAAGCCTTTCTCGGGGCGAATGCGCAACCTTGGGGATGCTTACATGGCTGTTTTCTGGCGAGCTGGCATAGGGCGGCCTGATTCGTACGTGCTATTTACGAGCGCAGATACACCGTATGAGAAAAACAAGAACTTGGATCGCGGAAACAAAGGCTACATCACGAGAGGGGATTGCGTTGTACGTGTAAATGCGGCGTTCGAAAGAGGCGGCAATTTCGCAAGGTAGGAAGGCCGGCCCATGGGCAGGTCAAGGCTGCTAGGTTTGTCGGTGGCCTTCTGCTACATTCCACGCATATCCGAGAAGAGGCTCAAGGCGTGGGTAATGTAAGATGCAATGGATGCAAAAATATTATTTTGGCCGATCAAAATAAATGCCCTCTTTGCGGAAGATCGACAAGAAGCCTATTGGAATGGGTTTCTAAGATTTTTATAGAGATCTTTAAGTTCTTTGGTTATTTTGTTGCTGTTCTTGTTGTGTTTGTTGTGTTTTTTTACTTTTGGTCTAAGAGCGACTCACACAAGGGATATAAGCAGAAAAGTGAAGTCTCTTACATTTATCCAAAGCAAGCGCTACCAAGTAACACCATCGAAAATACAATGCTGTACTCTCCAGATAGCTTCAAGGCGGAAGAGTTCAGATCTTTTTCTGAAAAAATTTGCATTGCCGAGAACACTCGCAAGGATGGATTTGATTCACGATTCTATGCCGTCTGCTACAAATCCATGCTTAGATCAATAGAGATCATTGTGGCTCTCAACTCTAAACATCATGAGGGGCTTTACATAACAAATGCCTACCCATTCTGCGCTAAGTGGTCATTAGACACCAGCGCAGGCATGAAAGAGCCTCGCAATACTCCGAACGCGAACTACATGAAGTTTTGCCTTGAGCAAGAAATAGACGTGCTGACCGAGATGCAGAAGTACTATCATAAATATGATGGTCACAAGGTAGCTAAAATTATTGATATGAATATCGAGAAAAATGGATCACTGAGGCCCGCGTTAAAGTATTTGAGAGATGCTTTTGGGCCAATCCAGTAGGGCTATGAACAGCCCACAAACCCGCTCCGGCGGGTTTTTTAATGCCCGCGAAAAGTACGAGGTGACGATATGCTTGATACAGAAGGGCGGGCGCGTAATGAGAAGCTGATCCGGAATGCGTTCGGCGAACTGATGAAGGACGTATGCACCTCAATCCCCGGTCACGTGCTGACGTTCGACCCATTGACCCAGCGCGCCCAGGTGCAGATTGGAATCCTCAGGGTCGATGTAAACGATGCCACCTTCACCATCCCGCCGATCGTCGAGGTACCGGTGCACTTCCCGGGAGGTGACTTCGCAATCGAGTACCAGATCGACGAAGGCTGTGAAGGCGACATTCTGTTCTCCCAGCGTTGCATTGATGGCTGGGTGCAAAGCGGCGGGGTGGCCACCAACCCCAGAGGGCGCTTCCACAACATGCAGGACGCCATGTTCCTGCCTGGCTTTAGATCGCAGCCAAACGTCTTGCCAGACTTCCAGAACAACGGCGTGCGCATGCGCAATCGCGCCGGAACGCAGTTCGTTTGGCTGAGGAACGACAACAGCATCTCCATGGATAACGGGGCTGCCCGGTTCAACGTTCTCGCAGACGGCACAACCCTGATGCAGAACGGCGCCGGCAGCTTCCAGTTGCAGGCTGACGGCACCTTCCTGATCAACGGACTGAAGATCACGCCGGATGGCGACGTGATTACGGCTGACGGCATTTCGCTAAACAAGCACAGAACCTCCGGCGTCACCGGTGGCAACCAGATATCCGGAGTGCCCGTTATATGACCGTTCGCAGACTCGACGAAGAAACAGGCGACATCGTGACGCGCGGGCAGCAGTTCATTGCCGGCCAGTCCGAAGTCGCCCAGACCGTGCTTACCCGGCTTCGGCTGTTCCTGGGCGAGTACTTCCGAGATATCACCGACGGCACGCCGTGGTACGAGCAGATCCTGGGCAAGTTCACCAGTCTCTCTACCGCTGAGGCGGCGTTGCGAGCGCGAATCGCCAACACGCCTGGCGTGATCCGGCTCACCAGCTTCTCCGCTGACTTCAATATCGAAAACCGCAAATACAGCGTAACCGCTGGGATTCTCACCGAGTTCGGCCTGGAAGAGGTAACACTGAATGGCTAGCCTGACTTCGACCGGCTACGTGCTACAGACGCAAAACGACTGGTTCGCCCAGGAGCGGCAGTTCTACCTCGACATTGACCCACTATGGAACCTCGATCCGTCGACTCCTGACGGCCTGAAGATGGCGCACGACTCGGAAATCTTCTACGCCCTCGACGAGACGTTGCAGCAGGCCTACAACTCGAAAGACCCGAACAAGGCCAAGGGCAACGACCTCGATATTGTGTGCTCGCTGACTGGCACCATCCGATCCGGCGGGTCGCGTTCAAGCGTGCAGCTGACCCTAACCGCCACCCCAGGCACTCCAATTCAGGCAGGTAACCGGTTTGAGTCGGTTACCACCGGCAGCCGCTGGACGACCGACCAGGCAGTGACCGCTGACTCATTGGGATCGGCGACCGTCAATGCGACGTGCACTGTCGTCGGGCCTACCCAGGCTGACGCCGGAACCATCACCCGCATTGTGGACGTGGTAGCAGGCCTGGCCAGCGTGACAAACGCTGCACCGGCAACGCCAGGTACTGAGGGCCAGCGCGATGAGCAGTTGCGCGTCACCCGCGCCACAGCAGTAGGCAAGCCCGGCAACAACCAGATCGACTCAATGATCGGCGAACTGTTCGGCGTCGACGGTGTTCGCCGGGTAAAGGTGTACGAAAACGACACCAACTCAGGTGCTGTGACTGCAGACAACCCGTACGGACTGCCGCCGCACTCTATCGCGCCCGTCGTAGACGGCGGGACTGACGACGACGTTGCAATGGCGATCTATCTGAAGAAGAACCCGGGCGCGTTGCTCTACCAGGCCGGAACCCCGTTTCAGGTCGAGGTCACCTCACCGAAGTATCCGACCAACAAAAAGGTGATCAGAGCGAGTCGCCCCATCTACGTCGACATGCTGGCCGTTATCCATGTCGTCAACGACGGATCACTTCCTCCCAACGCCGACCAGCTTATAAAGGAGGCGATGATGGAGTATGCCGCCGGCGACCTGATACCCGCGGATGTCGGATTCAAGATCGACGGCTTCGATATTGGCGAGGCGGTCCCATTCAGCACGATCTTCACGCCAGTCAACAAGGTCATCGGTTCCTACGGTGACAGCTATGTGGACCTGCCTTCATCCAGCCTCAACGGCGGCCAAGCCAACGTCGCCATCGCTTACAACCAGATGTCCAGGTGGACGGAGAGCAACATCACCGTAGTGATCACGTGATGAACATCCCAGACCGCATTTACGCGCAGTACCGTGACAAGCCAAAGGCAGTGGACTGGTATGCGATAGCCAGGAAGCTGGGCGGAAGCATTGAGGATGCCGCCGAGGCCGTTCGCAAGAGCTATGACATCGACAATGTTTTTGGCGAGCAGCTGAACGTTATCGGCCGGATCGTCGTAGCACCCCGCAGCTTCGTTGGCTCAACCCCAATGAACCCAGGCTTGTTCGATCTCACCGATGGCGACGAGTTTGGCGACGATGAGGCAATGTTCAGTGCCCTGACAATTGATCAGGACGGTCAGCTTTCAGACGAGCTTTACCGCCTGGTCATCAAGGCCAAGATCGTCAAGAACAATGGCGACGCCACCATAGAAAACATCCTCAACGGCATGAACTTCCTACTCCCAAGGGCGGATGTTCTGCGCGTAACTGACGGCGAGGATATGTCGTTCAGCATCGAGTTTTACGGGCAAATTACCAACCTTGAACGGTTCGCCTTGCTCAATGCCGGGCTGGTGCCAAAGCCGCAAGCAGTGAAATTTAACGGATTCCTTGAGGGGTTCGAAATGGTCGAGTTCGGCGATATGGACGCTGAATTTGGTGACGAAGACGCAGAATTTGCAGGATATATAGGGGCTTAACATGTCGCTGAAGCTTAATGAGCGCTACCCGGGCAGATACAACAATCCGTCGGCCGACTACCCGCAGGGCTCGTTCAAAAATAGAACAGCACCCGGCGCGAAAGATGGCTCTTACTTGGAACAGGATTGGGCAAACGACAAGGAAGGTTTTTTTCAGTCACTCCTTTCGTTGGCAGGGATCACCCCCAATGGATCGGTAGATAAGGTTGGAGCGTCCCAGTTTTTCGATGCTCTTCTAAAACTGAAGCAAAACCAGGCCGGTACCGCTTTCCCCACGACAGGCCCCTCGGCCGCACTGGTGCTCACACCGTCCCCGGCGATTTCGGCCTATTCGGCTGGTCAGCGGTTTCGCGTGAAGTTCAATCGCGCCAGCACCGGGACTGACACCATCAATATTTCAGGAGTCGGGCCTAAAAACCTGAAACAGTACGATGCATCCGGCGCTAAAGTTGCTGCCGTATTCGCGATCGACCAGCTCTCCGATGTTGAGTACGATGGTACAGATGCCGTTCTTCTCGATCCGCTTCCAGTCGCAAACTCAAACCTGGTTGGCGTGCGCGGGTGCTTTAGCGGGCTGAAAGCTTCCACGACCGGCACAAGCTCAGTCGTCACCGTAAGCGCTGACGAGCTTATGGTTGAATCCGCCTCGAACACCTATCAAACGCTTCGTGCAGTCTCCGTTACGCCTTCCTTTGGCAACGCTGGCGTGAACGGTTTGGATGTCGGAGCTGCCAATAGCCAGACCGCGTCAACATGGTATGCCGTATGGGTTATATGGAATGGGACCACTAAGGCCGGGTTGTTATCACTCAGCACTACAGCTCCAACGCTTCCTGCCGGCTATACACACGCCGCCTTAGTCTCAATGGTTCTAACTGACGCTACCGCGAACAAGTATCCGCTGAGCATTATTCAGTCAGGCCGCAAGTGGCAATACGTCGTTCGCACCGGTAGTAACGTCGCAAAGATCCCAATTATGATTTCTGGGGTAAATGGATCGCCAACTGCGCCAACCTTTATCCCAGTTGGTCTGTCGGGGTTCTTTCCACCTAATTCCGCCTCAATTAATTTGTCTGCATTTGCAGAAGGCACGGTTAGCCTGATCGCTGCGCCAAATAATAATTATGGCGCCATCAACTCTGCAAATCAGCCGATGATCAATATTAATCTAGGTGGCAACTCAGGTATTCGAGGTAGTTACTCATCAATAGTTGTTCCTGAGAGCACAAACTTCTACTACGCCTCTAAGGATGGTCTGAAGTAGCCATGTATTTCCCCGGCATACCACCTAGCGCAACTTTTAAACTCGCCAAATGATCAA
>NZ_JBXAFK010000034.1:83328-83574 GCF_058793055.1 Pseudomonas sp. MPR-R2A5 | reverse complement strand
TAAGGCTTTTTTGTAGGAGCGAGCTTGCTCGCGAAGAACTCACAGGCACCGCGTTCATTCAGGAAGCACGCGTTATCGTTGACGTTTTTCGCGAGCAAGCTCGCTCCTACAGAAGGCGATGTACGCTTAACTGAAACGGCATTAGGGCAAGCCCGCATGCCGTTCAGCTAAGGCTTTTTTGTAGGAGCGAGCTTGCTCGCGAAGAACTCACAGGCACCGCGTTCATTCAGGAAGCACGCGTTATCG
>NZ_JBXAFK010000034.1:0-83229 GCF_058793055.1 Pseudomonas sp. MPR-R2A5 | reverse complement strand
GTTGACGTTTTTCGCGAGCAAGCTCGCTCCTACAGAAGGCGATGCATTTGACCGCGTTCCAAGGCTGGATCGAGGTGCTCAGTCCGAGCCCCTATTCAAACGCCTGGCGATTCTCCGGTGTGATCAACTTGAACGGCACCCAGACCACCGTCGACTCCAGCACCTCGCCGCGTACCAGGCGCAGTGCGGTGTCCACTGCGCCGCCGGCCTGGCCTGCGGCGTCCTGAAATACGCTGACCGCCATCTTGCCCTCAGCCATCAATTTCAAACCGTCCGGGGTGCCGTCGATGCCGCCGACCCAGTAGTCCTTGGCCTGCTTGCCGGCCTTTTCCAATCCCATGATCGCGCCGATCGCCATTTCATCGTTATTGGCCGCAATGATCGAAAAATCGACGCCCTGCTTGATCCAGTCAATGACAATCGTGGCAGCCTGGCTACGCTCCCAGTTACCGACTTTTTTCTGGACGACTTTCATATCCGGGTATTTGGCGACGACTTTTTCCACGTCTTCGGTGCGCATCAAGGAGGATGCGTTGGCCGGGTCGCCCACCAGAATCACCACATTGCCCTTGTAACCGGCGCGGCGCGCCAGCTCTTCCATCTGCAACGTCCCCGACTCCAACTCGTTGGAGCCGACAAACGCGGTCTGCGCCGGCCATTTTTCCGGGTTCGGATTGCGGTTGACGAATACCAGCGGGATCTTTGCGTCCGTGGCCAACTGCATCATTTGCGCCGCACTTTTGCCGTCAACCATCGCGACGATAATCGCGTCCACCTTGGCGTTGACCAGGTTGCGGAATTGGCGCATCTGCAAATCGATGCTGTCCTGCCCGTTCTCCATAAAGATGTCGACGTTCATGACGCTGGCCTGTTGCTGCACCCCATTGCGCAGCAGGGTCTGGAAGTTGTCGTCGTATTTTGCCATGCCCACACCCAGCAAGGGCGTGGCGGCCTGGGTGGGGCCCGGAATGAACAGCGTCGCCCCCAAGGCGAGCATTAACCATGCTTTCATGTTCTGACTCCCGCGGCTCAAACGCTGAAATGATGGAGCAGCTCGCGCTGCACCTTGGCCATGTCCGACAGCTCGTGGCTGCTGATGGCGGACTGCTCCGCACCGTCTGCCGTCTGCTGGGCCGAATCGTTGATCTGGATGACCATCCGACTGGTTTCCTGCACCGTGGCGCTCTGCTGCTCGGTGGCGGCGGCAATCTGAATATTCATGTCGCGGATACTGTCGACCGAATCGCTCATCGACAGCAGCAAGTCACCGGCACCCGAGGCCAGGGACACGCACTGGCTGGACTGCGCCTGGCTTTCGTTCATCACGTGCACCACCGAGTGAATTTTTTCCTGCATGAGCCCGATCATGTCCTGGATTTCGCTGGTCGAGGTCTGGGTACGGCTGGCCAGGGAACGCACTTCATCGGCCACTACCGCAAAACCACGTCCCTGCTCGCCGGCACGGGCCGCTTCGATCGCCGCATTCAGGGCAAGCAGGTTGGTCTGTTCGGCAATGGTGCGAATGGCGACCACAATGCCCTCGATGTTCTGCCCGTACTTCTGCAACTCATCGGTCACCTGCGTGGCTTTGTTCACCTGGTCAGCCTGCTGGCGGATATTGACGATGGTCTCGGCCACGCGCGCCTGCACCTTGTGGGTGAGCTCACTCGTGTCGTCCACGGCCTGGCGGGTGTCCTGCGCACGCCGGGCCACCTCTTCGACCGTGCTTTCCATCTGCGTCATGGCCGAGGCTGCCGATTGCAACCGGTCCTTCTGCTCATCCACCACACGGGTGGTCTGTTCGCTGTTCAAGGCGTTGCTGCCGGCGGTAACGGCCAGCGCATCGGCAGAGCTGATCAATTCACGGAAGGTTTTCTGCAGGGCCTTGGTCAGTTCGTTCAGGTAACCCCCCAACTCACCGAACTCATCTTTACGGCTGACATCGAAACTGACCCGCATGTCGCCCGCAGTGAGCGTCTTGAGGACTTCGCGAAACGCCGCCAGCGGACGCCGCAAGCTGAAGGCGACCCAGGTGCCAATCAACACCGCCGCCAGCACCGCAAGCACACACGCGATCAACAGCAAGCTGCGGCTGGTGCCGATGGTGGCATTGGCAGACTGACTGGCCTGGTTGGCCACCTCCAGGGACTGGCTGCCGAACTCGCCAATCCTGTCCAGGGTGGCTTTCAGCGCCGCCTCCACCGCATTGCGTTGCTGCTGCACCTGCGCGGCCAGTTTCGCCTCCACCTGATAAGCCTGGAGCAAGCCGTCAGGGGCGGTCAGATCCGTCAGCAGACGGTTGACCATGACCCCGGCAATCCGCCCGACCCGCGGGTCAATCGCCGTCAGGGCCTGGGCCCGGGTGCTGATCACTTCGTCTTGCAGATTGAGCACACGCTGTAATTTATCAATGGCGGGCGTGACAGCATGGGCCGCGAAGCCATCGTAGGATTTGTTGACTTCCAGCAGCAGCTTTTCCGCTGCGGCAACCTGTTGCGGCTCGCCGACACTGCGCGCATGCGCGATGTAATCACGCAAATAGCTGGTCAACTGCATGGCCTGCGCGCTGCTGTAGCCTTGCAATTTGCGCGTCAGCGCCAACTGCTGCACATGTTGCAAGTGGGACGTCATCAACGCCTGCGCCTGTTCGGCGTAGGCCGCTACCTCTTGGCGCTGCTGCGCCAGGTTCGCCCGCAGCGCTTCATGCTCGCCTGTGTAGGCAACGGTGCTGTCGAGTAACTGATTGAACTGAGCGATGCTCTCGGTAAACGGTCGCTTGCCGTCCTCGATCTGCTTGGGGTCGGTGCTGATCTGAATGGCCAGCAATGCCTGGTTGGCGCGTAGGATATGCACATACAGCTCACTGGCGGCCCGGCTCAAGGGCGCCGACTGGCCGGTAATAATGGTCAAGCGACTGCTGATGGACTGCGTGTTCTGATAGCTGATCCCCGCCATGATCAGCAGTAACAGCACCAACACCGCAAACCCGCCGATCACACGCTGCAATATGGTCATGGCCACCCCTTTTGATTTTTATTCGTTGACCTGAGCGACGACCAGGCGTGCCCCTACGAGTTCGGGATCACTCGTGGTGCTAGTGCCTGTATCGGCCGGGTGGGCTGGGACTTGAGCGGTGAAGACAGGCTGTAACGCGCTCAAAAAAATGTGGGAGGGGGCTTGCCCCCGATAGCGGAGTGACAGTCACTGTATATGTGCCTGATACACCGCCATCGGGGGCAAGCCCCCTCCCACCTACCTGATGAAATCAGGCTGGCTTTTGCACTGGGGTTACTGGCTCAACACCACATCCCGCATCGCCGGAATGTAGCCGTAGTCATAAGACTCCTGCACAAACGAGCGAGCGCCCTTCAACACGATCCTGACCGTCGGCGCTTCGGTCCCGCCGATGCGGTAGTCATCGCCGGTGGTGGGTACGCTGTCGATGAACGACGTCACCAGGCCGTTGGGCATCACGCAGTGAGAGTACGTCTGGAACGGCTGCGAAGGCGGGTTGCCGAGTACCAGCCCCGACGCATTCATCGGTGCATAGGGGCCGAACAGATGATCGCTGACAAAGCCATAGACGCCATCCGGACCCGTCACGCCATCCGCGTAGGTGAACTTGTGGCTGATGGTGAACAGGTAGTACTTGTTGTCCTGGAACACATAGTGCGGGCGCTCGGTCTGGTCATTCACCCCGACGGCAGTCACCAGCGGCGGCAGGATTTCCCACTCGTCACCGTTGAGGTCCTTGGCCACGGCGATGCCGATGCAACCCACCTGGTAGCGGGCGCCGCCCACGTCCTCATGCCCCGGTGGCACCAGTCCCAGCTCGTTCGGGCCCACTTCGTGAGTCCCGCGCTCGCCGGCCACATTGCCTTCGAACACCATGTACAACTTGCCATCGACGGGGTCGATAAAGGGGCTGGGATCGCGAAAGTTCCAGGTCGCGTTCTGTGCTTCGGTTTGGTAGTAGGTGCCATCGGCCTCGAACAACGACTTGACCTGATCAAAGCCCTGGAGGGTGACACCGGTGTCCGAGGTGACAACCTGGCCCCTGACTTTGGCAATCGTGGCACCCGGCGTGACGCAGGTGTAGTACAGGTCGATATCACCGTTGTTATTCAACAGGATCGGCGTGCCCGCCCATTCACGGGTGGTCGGCGAAACCCCTTCGGCCATGACACGGCCGCCGAAGATCCAGTCCTTGCCGGTACGCGAATACCAGTAGCAGATACGCGCATGACCATGGCGGTCTTCCCAATCGCGCTTGATGTCGTAGCGGCCATCGGCGTTGATGAATTGTGGATCATGGGGGCGACGATCGGCGGTCAGGGTGAAGATCACTGACCAGCCATCCACCGATACCACCGTGCCATCGAGTTCACGCAATGGCATGGTGTCCCAGATAAAGACCGTGTCACTCATGACAGGAAAGTCAGGACTCACTAACGGCTGTGTCGTCGTCGGGTCATTTTCATTAACTTTCAGCGCATCGGCCCGTGTCCAGCGAGTGGGTGTGTGATTCGCATGTTTCATGATGATGTCCTTTTGCTGACGCTTAAGTGACAAGCGAAGATTAAATAGCACCTGACAGCCCACAACTTAATGGCGACTGAAAGAGCATATGATAGTTGCATCTGCAAGTGCGAAAACAGGTTTAACATGGAAGCCTGAATATCACAACATGAGGGATTATTTAGATTACAAAGGCCATCACTGTGTTTATATCCTTGATATAAATACAGTGGCACTTGCAATAAATGACAGCTCAGTAGAAAGCGAGCCAATCAATCACCGAACACCCGCGCCGCGGCCTTGGCCCCGGCGTTCTTCTGGGTAAAGCCCTTGGCTTGCGCCGCCGCCTTCAAGGTTTGGGCGTCGTTGGAAGTTGCCGTCCATTGTGTTTTAGGCGACTTCTGATGGGTGATCGGCGGCACACTGTTTGTATCAGTGAACATCCCGCTGCCCTTGCCATCCAACATGCCTTTGTTTTGGCTGCGCTCGCCAAAACAATTACGTTCAGAAAGGATATTGGCATTCTGCGCCAAGGTGAAACCGGTCAAGCCGATGAGTTTGCGTTCTGGATAGGACATGAGTTCCCTCTCTCGATATAAAACGGCTCGGTATAACGAGCCTGTGCATCAAGTTAATCCGTTAACTTGCACACAGTGTTTGGCATGGCTGAAGTTGCCGAGTGTTGGTCGATCAGCGCTTAAACACTGTGTTTATGTACAGTATTCTTGAATCACTGAATCGTCAACCCTTACGCGGTCAAAAAAAATGGGAGGGGGCTTGCCCCGAGGGTGGTGGGTCAGTCGACATCTCTACGACTGATCCACCGCCATCGGGGGCAAGCACCCTCCCACATTTGCCCTGCGGTGTTCTTCCAAGCGTTATTTGGACACAGGCATCGCAAACTCCGCACCCTGCTCGATGCTTTCCGACCAACGCTGCATGATCGACTTCTGCTTGGTGTAGAAGCGCACGCCTTCGGTGCCGTAGGCATGCATGTCGCCAAACAGGCTCTTCTTCCAGCCACCAAACCCGTGCCAGGCCATCGGCACCGGGATCGGTACGTTGATGCCGACCATGCCCACTTCGATACGCCGCGCAAACTCGCGGGCAATGTTGCCGTCGCGGGTAAAGCAGCTGACGCCGTTGCCGAACTCGTGGTCGTTGACCAGCTTCACCGCCTCGGCAAAGTCATTCACGCGCACACAGGCCAGCACCGGGCCGAAGATTTCTTCGCGGTAGATGCTCATCTCTTTGGTCACGTGGTCGAACAAGGTCGCGCCGAGCCAGAAGCCGTTTTCCAGGCCCGCTTCGGTAGGCACATAGTCACGCCCGTCGAGCAGCAGTTGCGCGCCGGCCTGCACGCCTTGTTCGATGTAGCCGCTGATGCGCTCCAGGGCGGCGCGCGAGACGATCGGGCCCATTTCGGCCTTGAGGTCGCGGCCGTCGGTGATGCGCAGTTGCTTGGCTCGTTCGGTCAGGGCGGCGATGACTTTGTCGCCCACATCGCCCACCAGCACCGCGACGGAGATGGCCATGCAGCGTTCGCCGGCACTGCCGTAGGCGGCGCCCATCAGCGCGTCGACGGTTTTCTCGATATCCGCGTCGGGCATTACCACCATGTGGTTCTTCGCGCCGCCCAGGCCCTGGACGCGCTTGCCGTTGCGCGCGCCGGTTTCGTAGATGTATTGGGCGATCGGCGTGGAGCCGACAAAGCTCACGGCCTTGACGTCCGGGTGTGCGATCAGCGCGTCCACCGCTTCCTTGTCGCCCTGCACCACGTTGAATACACCTTTGGGCAGGCCGGCTTCATGCAGCAGCTCGGCCATGAACAGCGAGGCGCTCGGGTCGGTCGGGCTTGGCTTGAGGATGAAGGTGTTGCCCGCCGCGATGGCGATCGGGTACATCCACATCGGCACCATCACCGGGAAGTTGAACGGTGTGACGCCAGCGACCACGCCCAGGGGCTGGCGCATCGTCCAATTGTCCATGCCACGGGAAACCTGGTCGGAGTGTTCGCCCTTGAGCAGGTTGGGAATGCCACAGGCGAATTCGAGGATGTCGATACCACGGTCGACTTCGCCCTGGGCATCGGTGAAGACCTTGCCGTGTTCAGCAACGATGATGCGCGCCAGGTCGTCCTTGCGCTCACGCAGCAGGTGCAGGTATTCGAACAATACGCGGGCGCGGCGGATCGGTGGGGTGTCAGCCCAACGGGTGAACGCGGCTTGCGCGGCGGCGACGGCCTCATCGACCGTCTGCCGGCTGGCCAGGGCGACGCGGCCGGTCACTTCGCCGGTGGCCGGGTTGTAGACGTCCTGATAGCGATCATCGCGGCTGACGCGCTGGTCGTTGATGTAGTGCTCGATTGTTGTAGTCATGGCAGTAGATCCCAGGTGGGTTGCGTTGGGACACACGATAGGCTTTCGGTTTGTTCCAAACCAGAGCAGAATCCAGAACTGATTGTCCTCATAGGCGAACAATAACCCCATGGAAAAATCCGAGATCGAAGGGCTGTGGACCCACATTCACTGGCTCTCAGTGCTGGAGGAACACGGCACCTACACCGCTGCGGCCGCGCGCCTGGGGGTGAGTAAATCCGCGGTCAGCCAGCGTATTTCCGACCTGGAGAAAGCCACCGGCACACGCCTGGTGACGCGCACCACGCGCAGCGTGCGGTTGACCGATGCCGGGTTGTCGTTGACCCGTGAAGTGCGCGGTGCCTATGAGCAAATCGCCCGCAGCTTCTCGTCCGTGCGCGATTCCGCCGGCGAGATTCGTGGCCTGGTGCGCTTGACCGCCCCCGTGGCATTCGCCCGGCAACAGCTGGTGCCGCACCTGTCGGAGTTCCTCCAGCACTACCCGCAGGTGCGTATCCAGCTGGACGTGTCGGACGCCTTGAGCTCGCTGGCCGCCGAAGGCTACGACCTGGCGGTGCGCCACGGTTTCCAGGTACCGGAAACCCATGTGGCCTGGAAGCTGTGCGACACCACCTCAGTGCTGGTTGCCAGCCGTGACTACCTGCAACGCCACGGTGAACCGCGCGCGCCCGCCGACCTCAGCGCACACAACTGCCTCTATTACCCGCGCGGCACCGACCAACCGGCCTGGACCTTCGAGCGCGGCAGCAGGAAAGTCGAACGGGTCACCGTGCCCATCGCCGGCAGCTTCTCCACCAACAACAGCGAAGCCTTGCGCGACGCGGCGCTCAACCACCTGGGCATCGCCCTGCTCCCGGACTTCAGCGCCCACGCCGCCCTGGCCGGCGGCAAACTGGTGCAGGTGCTCAAGGACTGGACGCTCAAGGGCGCGTTTGCCGATGAGATCTACCTGATTCGGCCCTACTCGCCCCATGTACCCAAGTCGGTGAGTGCGCTGGTGGGTTACCTCAAGGAAAAACTCTCTAGCGGCTTTCGTTTCCTCGGTTAGCGCACGCCGGCTCAGTGGCCTCTTGATCGCATCCGTGCGCACCCCGCAGCATTGCGGGCAACGCTGCACACAACGGGTTTAAAGGCCAATAACGCAGGTCCCTTTAGTTGCTGGACGCTCCCGAAACAATTCCACGGCGTGAGCACACCCACATTAAACGGAATCATTCTCGACAAATACAACGTGGAACAACGCTATATAGCGAACGGCAATAATTCATCCCCGAAAACAACACGCTTCGCGCACTTGAACATCAATGACTCATTCAAGACAAACACGTTTGACGGGTTATTGGCGTCATTCAAAACACTATGCAACTCGTTGTATTAAATCAATAAATACCATCACATAAAACCCGTCTCGACCTGCTTTCAGTCGCGCTTTAAAACGCTGTCGCCCGACAAACTTGCAAAAAAACCACAACCGACTAAGTTCATCCATACCATGAAGGCAATCAGCCATTGCCCGTATAAACAGCCATCCAGGCGAGGAATTTTATTGCTCTGAAAACCGACCAGACGCAGCGTTAACACAAGACACGGAATTTAAGTCTTAACACTCAAAAGGGATGCTTTGATGAAGCGCAGCCGGTGGTATCGTGCGTTCTCGAAAAAGGGGCCAGTTGAACATTTCTGGCTGTCATTGCTGTGCTTTTCGGGGCTGGTCATCGCCAGCTTCCTGTTGTTCGAGCAACAGATCCAAGACGTCCTGATACACCTCAACCTCTATCAGCCGACGACCCCCACGCAAACATTCAACCTGGCGCTGCTGCTGATTGCCCTGCTCGCGCTGGACGTGGTGCTGCCCGTGCCGTCGAGCCTGGTGGCGCTGCTGGCGGTGGCGATGCTGGGCAGCCTGGGCGGTTACCTGGTGATTTTCATTGGCCTGTGCCTCGGTGCCGGGTTGGGGTACGCCCTGGGGGCCGGGTATTTTCGCCTGCTGTCAGGCCGCCTGGGCCTGCATCAGCGCCAACCGGGGCAGTTGGCGTATCGCTTGGGCACACTCTCGCTGATTTGCCTGCGTGGCGTACCGGTACTGGCGGAAACCTCGGTGGTGGCCGCCGGCATGCAGCGCTATCCGCTGCGGGCATTTACAGTCATCACCACCCTGGCCAACGCGGGCCTGGCCCTGGCCTACACGGCTATCGGTACATTCCTGATCGAGCAAAACGCGCTGCTGGTGACGATCCTCGCCAGCATGGTGTTGCCGGTGGTGTTTGTGGCGGGCTACAGCCTGTTCAAGGCCGCGCGCAAGCCGCACGCCGAGCAAGCGCTGCACGGGCGCTTCGAAGTCCGTTATGACTACCCGGTGGTGTTCACCGACCATCTGTTCGCCCCGCTCAACCCTTGCCTGCATCGCCAACTCACCGCCCAGCACAGCGGCCCGGTGACGGTACTGGTGTTCGCCGATGAACAACTGTTGCTCAGCACACCGCACCTGCTGGAAGAGATCGACAGCTACTTTGCCGCGTATCCCGACTTGCATCTGCAGGCGGCACCGATTGCGCTGCCGGCCGGTGAACTGAGCAAGCACGCGCAGGTACTGGAACGGCTGTACAGCGACATGCTGCAACACGGCCTGGACCGGCATTGCTACGTGCTGGCCCTGGGCGGCGGTGCGGTGCTGGATGCAGTGGGCTACGCCTGCGCCACCTTCCATCGTGGCATTCGCCTGATCCGTATCCCGAGCACCGTGCTGGCGCAGAACGATGCCGGTATCGGCGTGAAGAACGGCATCAATGCCTTCGGCCAGAAGAACCTGTTGGGCGCCTTCTACCCCGCCACGGCGGTGCTCAATGACTTTCAACTGCTGACCAGCCTCACCCGCCGCGACCAGATCGCCGGGCTGGCCGAGGCGGTGAAGGTGGCGTTGATCAAGGACCGGGCTTTTTTCGAATGGATGGAACAGCACGCCGACGCCCTCGCCCATTTCGATCACGCTGCCAGCCGCTACGCCATTCGCCGCTGCGCCGAACTGCACCTGCACCACATCACCGGGGCCGGCGACCCCTTCGAACGCGGTAACGGCCGGCCCCTGGATTACGGGCACTGGGCCGCGCACAAACTGGAAAACCTTAGCCATCACCGCCTGCGCCATGGCGAGGCGGTGGCGGTAGGCATGGCCCTGGATGGGGTGTACGCCAATGCCCTGGGGCTGCTGGGCGATGCCGACATCGAACGGATCATGCAGTTGTTGCTCACGCTCGGTTTCAACCTGTGCCCACCGGAGCTGGCCTTGCGGGACGCGCAAGGTCGCTCGCCGGTATTGCTCGGGCTGGAGGAATTCCGTCAGCACCTGGGCGGGCAACTGTCGATCCCGATGCTCTGCCGCATCGGGGAGTCGGTGGACCTGCACGAAATCGACAACGCGAAGATGGAAGCTGCCCTGCAACGCCTGCTGAGTCGCAGCGATGCCGCGCTGCCGCTGGGTGAGGGCTACGCACAATGAGCCCGATGAAAACCTGGATGACCCTTGGCCGCGTCTCCAACCTGCCCACAGTGTGGACCAACACCCTGGCCGCCGCCCTGCTCGCCAGCAGTGCCGGCGCCCTGGCGCCGCCGTCATGGCTGGTGTGGGGGTTGCTGTTGATCACCCTGTCGCTGCTGTACCTGGCGGGCATGCTGCTCAATGACCTGCTCGATGCCGACTGGGACCGGCAACACCACAACCCGCGCCCGATCACCCTGGGCCTGGCCAGCCGCCAGCAAGTCGGCGTGGCGACCGCGCTGTTGCTGAGCCTGGCCGCTGCCGCGGTGCTGGGCCTGAGCCGCTTGATCGATGAGCCGCATTGGTTGCTCGGCGGCGTACTGCTGCTGGTGGGCTGCATCTTCGGCTACAACCTGCTGCACAAGAAGTACGCCCACAGCGTGTGGCTGATGGGGGCCTGTCGCTCGGCGCTGTACCTCACCGCCGCCGCCAGCCTGGCGGTGCCACCGGAACCGATCTGGCTCTGCGCGATCCTGCTCGGCGTGTACATCAGCGGCCTCACCTACCTGGCACGCCAGGAACACCGCAACCAGCTGATCAGCCGCCTGCCGTTGCTGCTGATGCTCAGCCCGCTGGCCCTGGCGATCTACTCCAACAACCTGTGGTTCTGGCCGGTGCTGCTGTTGTGGCTCGGTTGGTTGGGCTGGCACTACCACCAACACCTGGCCAACCCGCAACAGCGCCAGGTTCGCGCGTTTATCGGTGCCGGCCTGGCCGCCCTGCCGTTGTTCGATGCACTGGTACTGGCCGTGGCCGACCAGCCGGTTGGCAGCCTGTTATGTGTGCTGGTGTTTTTCCTGCTGCCCCACTTTCAACGCTGGATCAAGCCGACATGAACATGCGCCAGGATTGCCTCACCGAACATCGCCAAAACTTGAGCCAGCAGCTGGATAACACCGAGCAACAATGGTGGCAGCAGGCGCAGCAACGGCTTGTGCAACAGCCGGACGCCGACACGGCCGCACTGTTGAGCGGCCAGTGCAAGCGCCAGTTGAAAGCGCCCGTGGTCGCGCTGGCGCGGGCCTTGCTGTTGGCCCAGGTGCTGGAGACCTGCGCCGCTGCCGAGCGATTGGCACTGCTGCGCCAGCTGTTCCTGTGGGGCGACGACCTGGAAAAAATCGCCTTGCTCAACGCTCTCGACTGGCTCGACAGCGACGGGCAGTGCCTGGCGCTGGCGCTGCAGGCCGGGCGCACCAGCAACCCCCAGGTGTTTGCCGCCCTCGCCCTCGACTCCGCCTACCCGTCGCGTCACTACCCGGAGCACGCCTTTCACCAACTGGTGCTCAAAGCCCTCGGCATGGGCCTGGACATCACGCGCCTGGTCGGCCTGGCGCAGCGCCACAGCGTCAGCCTCAACCAGCTGGCCCTCGACCTGCTGGACGAACAGCTCGCCGCCGGGCGCAGCGTGTCCCCCGGCCTGCCCCGGGTGATCGCCTTCAACCTGCTCAGCCCGGCACAACTGCAACGCCTGCGCGGCCTGTGCCTGCCGCCGGAATGGCACACGTACCTGAATTGACGCCCAGTGCCGCCCCTTTTCCCTTGACGAGGATCCACCATGCTCAAGTATTTCGACCCGCACATTCATATGGTCAGCCGCACCACCGACGACTACCAGAACATGGCCGCCGCCGGGATCACCGGGGTGATCGAGCCGGCCTTCTGGCAGGGCCAGGCGCGCACCAGTGTCGGCAGTTTCGTCGACTACTTCGACACCCTGCTGGGCTGGGAGCGCTTTCGCGCCAGCATGTTCGGCATCCACCATTTCTGCACCATCGGCCTGAACCCCAAGGAGGCCAATGACCTGTCGATCGCCAATGAAGTGCTGGGGATTTTGCCGCGCTACCTGGTCAAGGACGGTGTGGTGGCCGTCGGTGAAATCGGCTATGACGACATCACCCCCGAAGAGGATCGCTTTCTCGCCGCCCAGCTGGAGCTGGCCAAGCAATTCAACCTGCCGGTACTGGTGCATACGCCGCACCGCGACAAGATCGGCGGCACTAAACGCACCCTGGCGGTGATCCGTGAGGTGGGGATTGCCGAACACCTGGTCATCATTGACCACCTCAACGAGCTGACCTTGCCGCTGGTACTGGACAGCGACTGTTGGCGCGGGCACTCCATCTACCCCAATACCAAGATGTCCGAGCAGCGCATGGTCGCCCTGCTCCAGGAATACGGCACCGAAAAAATGGTGGTCAACAGCGCTGCCGACTGGGGCATCAGCGACCCGCTGAAAGTGCCCAAGACCGGCGAAGCGATGCTGGCGGCCGGGTTCACCCAGGCCCAGGTCGAACAGGTGCTGTTCCATAACCCGGTGGACTTCTTTGCCCAAAGCGGGCAACTGGACAAGGCCCTCGTCAGCACCCCGCTGCCCATCGACCAGCGCAAGCAATGGCAGGAAAACTCGGCCCTGCGCGGCCAGGACCCGGTGATCAAATGAACGCCGTCAGCGGCTGGACAGCCCCCCGGGTCGGCTACTGCAGCAACGTCCACCCCACCCGTGACCTCGCCGGGCTGCGGGCCTCGATCGCGCGGCACTTCCAGGGCGTGCGGCGCTTGCGCGGGCTCGACGAACAGGACAGCGGCTTGTGGATTTGCGCGCGCGCGGCGGCCGAACTGCAACAGGCGTCGGCGCGTGAGTCGTTCCTGCAATTGCTGCAACACAGCGGCCTGCGCCTGACCTCGCTGAACGGCTTCCCCTATGGCGAATTCCATCAGGGCGCGGTGAAAGCCGAGGTGTACCTGCCCGACTGGGCCGACCCACAACGCCTGGCGTACAGCCTGGACCTGGCGCGAATCCTCGCCCAGGCCTTGCCAGCCGATTGCGCGCAGGGGGTGATTTCCACGGTGCCCCTGGGCTACGCCGCCACTTGGACCCCAGCACGGCAGGCACGCGCCGATGCGCACCTCAGCCAACTCACCCGCGCACTCGCCGCGCTGCATCGGCAAACCGGCAAGAAAATCCTGTTCTGCCTGGAAATGGAACCGGACTGCGTGCTGGAAAACACCGCGCAGGCCATCGCCTTCTTCCAGCAACGGCAAACCTTCGACCCACACCATGAGTACCTGGCGCTGTGTTTTGATGTATGCCACCAGGCCGTGATGTTCGAAGACTGTTATGAGTCGTTGACGCGGCTGCACCAGGCGCGGGTGCCGGTGGGCAAGATCCAGCTGTCCAACGCGATGATTTGCCGCTTGCCGCCTCAAGGCGATCAGCGCCGCGACCACGTGCTCAAGACCCTGGGACATTTTGCCGAGGCGACCTACCTGCATCAGGTCAAGGCACTCGATGCGCAAGGTCGCCTGGTTGCCTGGGCCGACTTGCCCGCGGCCCTCAGTGACTGCGCGCAGTTCACGGAGCTGCGCATTCATTTCCACATCCCGCTGTTCAGTGAACACCTGCTGTTGCCGGAGCTGACGGGCAGCCAGGTCGCCCTGGCGCAGACCTTCGACTACCTGGCGGGCCATGTGGACTGTCGGCCGGTGCTGGAAGTCGAGACCTACAGCTGGGGCGTGTTGCCCGCCCAACTGCGCCCGGCCACCGAGCCGGCGCAACTGGAGGGCATCGCTGCTGAACTGCGCTGGGTCGAAGACCAACTGCGCCAGCGCAACCTGTTGCACGCTGCGGTCCAGGAGGCCTACGCCCATGCCCTCTGAGCAACCGCTGTTGTTGATCAATGTGGTGGGCTTGACGCCCTCGTTGTTGGGCGAAGCCACGCCGCAGATCAATGCCCTGCTCAGGACTGCCAAGCTGGCCCACCTGCAACCGGTGTTCCCGGCGGTGACGTCGACGGTACAGGCGTCGATCCTGACCGGGGCACCGCCGTCGCAACACGGTATCGTCGGCAATGGCTGGTACTTTCGCGACCAGGCCGAAGTGCGCTTCTGGCTGCAACCCAATGCGCTGGTCCAGGGCGAAAAGGTCTGGCACACGCTCAAGCGCGAGTTCCCGGCTTTTCGCTGCAGCCAATTGTTCTGGTGGTACAACATGTACGCCGACGTGGACGCCGCCATCACCCCGCGCCCGCATTACCCGGCGGACGGGCGTAAACAGTTCGGCCTGTACTCGTCACCGCCCGGGCTGCATGAACAGATCGAACAGCAGATTGGCGAGTTCCCGTTTCCCGGGTTCTGGGGCCCGGCGGCCGGCATCGCGTCGAGCCGCTGGATCGTCGATTGCGCCATTGCCGAGTTCCAGATCAACCGTCCCCACCTGCAATTGGTCTACCTGCCCCATCTCGACTACAGCTTGCAGCGCCTGGGCCCGGATCACCCGTCGATCGTCGACGAAGTGCGGGCCATCGACCGTGAAGTCGGCCGGCTGCTGGCCTTCGCCAAGGTGCAGGGCGCCGCGGTGATGCTGCTGTCGGAATATGGCATCGAGGCCGTCGAGCAATCGGTGTCGATCAACCGTGTATTGCGCACCGAAGGCTGGTTGCAGGTGCGCCAATCCCTGAGCTGGGAGCTGCTCGACCCCGGCGCCAGCGCGGCCTTCGCGGTGGCTGATCATCAGGTTGCGCATGTCTACGTCAAGCAGGCACAGGACATCCCTCGGGTCAAAGCCCTGTTGCAGCGCCAGCCCGGCATCGAGCAGGTGCTGGACAAAGCCGAGCAACGCGCCTGGCAACTGGATCACCCGCGCAGCGGCGAGCTGGTGGCCGTGGCCGCCGCCGGCAGCTGGTTTGATTACTACTACTGGTTCGACGACCGCAAGGCCCCCGACTTTGCCCGCACCGTGGACATCCATCGCAAGCCTGGCTACGACCCGGTCGAGCTGTTTATCGACCCGGCGATCCGGTTCCCCATGTTGAAAGTGGCGCGCCGCCTGCTGCAAAAAAAGCTCGGCTTTCGCTACTACATGGACCTGATCCCGCTGGACACCTCCCTGGTCCGCGGCAGCCACGGGCGCCTGCCGACCAGCGTGCAGACCGGCCCCCTGCTGATCACCAATTGTGATCTGCCGATACCGCAGCAGCTTGCGGCGACGGCAGTGAAGCAACTGCTCCTGGAACACTTCCTGGGGCGCCCACACACCGAACTGGCCATTGCCAAGGAGCTTTCATGCGGCGAGCCTTCTCTATAACGGTCCTCAGTGCATTGGCCGGGTTGGCCCAGGCACAGGACACCAACCCCTTCGATTGCAGCAACTTCCTGCAATTTGGAGGCAACCTCGACAAGACCCGGGCGGCCTTTGTGCAAAGCCCGGACACCCTGGCCTGGAACTGGTTTGCCTGCCTGAACCAGCCCGCCAGCGTGCAGAGCCCCGACCGGGTCTGGGAAACCCTGAAACCCTCGGACCAGGTGTACCTGGCCAACGGCGCCCCGCCCCAGCCGTACAACCAAAATACGCCGCCGCCAGACGCCGTGCTGCAACAGGCCAAGGCGCTGGGCATGAACCTCAGTCGCACCTTTCACAACCTCAATGCCACGCAGCAGGTGGACGGGCTGATCCTGGAAATGGGCGGCCAGGTCCCCAAGGACCAGCAAGGCCAGGCGGTGCGCTTCCAGTTGTTGATGGGCGCGGACACGTTCGACTACATCGTGCAGCAGAAGGTCTACAACGTGAACGGCCAGGCCGCCTTGACCAGCGATCTCAACTTCCCCGCCACCGCCTGGGAACTGAAAGCCGCGTGGCTGTGGATCGGCAACGACCCCAGCTACCAGCAGCAACTGGCCAACGATGGCTACTACATCGCCCAGGCCTACTACCAGCAAGGTGAACAGTACCAGGTGGGCTATGCCGCCTTGAGCGGCTTGCATGTGATCAACAAGCTGAACCCCGACTGGGTCTGGACCACCTTCGAAAACCGCCACAACAGCCAGTACACCGTGACCAATGCGGTGCCGCCCACGCCGATGACCAACAGCACCGGGCCGACACCGGCGGCACAGCCGGTCAACACGCTCTTCCAGGCCCAGTACGCCGAACTGGCGCAGTACGAGTTGATTGGCGTGCAGTCCAACACCACGCCCACCCTGCTCGCCAATTCCCAGCTGGAGTCGGCCTTCCAGAGCCAATCGTCGTGTTTCGCCTGCCACGCTACAGCCGCGTACTCGGCGAAACAGGGCTACTTCAATTTCGCCCTCAAGGAACAGGGCGGCATCGTGTACCCCACCGCCCTACTGCCGGCCACCGACTTTGTCGGTTACCACAAACTGGACTTTGTCTGGTCGCTCAAACGCGCCCAGTGGCAACGCTAAGGAGCCTGACATGAGCGTATTGAATTTCCCGCGTATCTACCTGGGCGGCCATCTGTTCTGGAACCCGCCGACCGCTAACAACAACGACATGTACCCGCTCTACGATGCGGTGAAGATGCAGATGAACTGGCGGTTCCTGGACAGCTTCAACGTCACCCCGCAGAACGCCGCCAGCACCTTGCTGCCGTGGACGATCGCGCCACTGCCACACAGCCAGATCCCCGGTTATGTCCTGCAAGTACCGGGCAACGCCTCGCAGTTGACCACGCCGATGATCCCCGGCGAATGGAACCTGTTCGGGGACAATGCCTGCGGCACCGTGAGCTACAACCAGATCCAGTCCGTGGTCACCGGCGGCGAGTTGCCCACCGGGGGGTATGTGAGCCAGGACCCGCTGATCAACCAGAGCTTCCAATTGCTCGGCAACCCGTTTGGCAGCAACGCGCCCACACCGGCGCGCTTTGTCGACGTGAGCCCCTGGCAGAACACCTTCACTGCGCTGTACTTCGACAAACTGGTGCTGGGCACCGACCAATGTGGCCTGACGCTCAAGCGCGAGCACCGCATGCTCGACCGCTTCCTGAACTTCAACTGGGCCAACCTTGGCGGGCTGAGCTACGTCACCACCACCTGGCAGACCTGTTTCCCGAAAGAGAACCTGGCCTGGGTCATCGGCAACTCGGCCTTGCTGCAAAACCTGCAGGCGCAGATGGAACAACAAAAAGCCAAGGGGCTGATGTTTCGCTTTTCCACCTACCTGACGTGCTACGACAGGAACGGTATTTTCAATAACTGCCCGCCCATCGACACCCACTCCTCCAGCCCCGAAGCCCTGGCCAAGGTGACGGCGATGTATCAACAAGGGCTGGATAACGTCGGCGATATTTTCTTCAACCCGGCCTACAGCCGCACGGTCGGCACCCTGGGCCTGTGGCTGGACGGTGAATTCCCCACCGCCCCGGCCGGTCGGCGCCTGATCCCGGCCAACCCGGTGCCGATCACCTCGCCCACGCAAACCACCTCGGCCAAACTCGGCGTGATCTCGGCGCAGGCCCATGGCGATACGTTGTCGCTGGACCTGGGCAACGCCTTTCCGTTCTACCCGGTCGACAAGACCGCGCCCATCCCGGTGGCGGCCAAGTTCCAGGCCGGCAACTACCAGATCGGTATCCGGCAGGGCGAGCAATTCAGCCCGTTGGCCAGCTTCGGCTATGACGATTACCAGCAGGCGGCGTTCGACCAACGTGCGGGTATCCTCGACCTGCCCCTCACCGCCCAGGCCCAGGCGCAGCTGCAAACCGGCACGCTGGAACTGCAATTGCAAGGCGCCACCACGCCCCCCGCCGCCACCCAGCAAATGTGGACAGCCGAAGTGGTGCAGAGCGCCAGCTTCATCGACGTGGGCGACACCAAGACATTGCAGATCATGGTGCAATACGATGGCCTGCCAGCGCCGGCCGGGACCGTGTTGTGGGTGGCGGAGTACAGCAATGCCTACATGCTGTGCACCACCGATTACTACCTGGCGTTCAGCAACGCGGCCGACTTCACGCTGTTCAACAACGACCCGCAAAACCCGATCAAGAACAGCGCCAACCTCCCGCAATTCAACGGCACGTCGACACTGCTCGCCGAAGTCACCGAGGGCACCGGTCGCCAGCTCATGGCCACGCGGATCGTCGAATCAGACGATCAAACGGTGCCGGTGACCTACCAGCAATTCCTGCCGACACCCGCCTCGGTCGCCCTCAGCCCGTGCCTGTCGTTCGCCAACCCGATCCCCCGGCAAGGCACGTTGCAAGACCCGCTCAGCAACACGGTGCAGTACAGCGTGACCCAGATCCAGACCGACGCCAACGGCATTGCCAACCTGACGGTCACCGCCCAGGCCCCTGGCTTTCCGACCCTGCGTTTCTTTGTGCAGGAAGGCCAGCAGGCGCCGGTGATCCCGTTCAGTTTCCCGCTCAATCAGGCCTTCACCGACTTCCTCGCGCCACTGCGCGTGTTGCCGCTGGAGCCGCAGATGCAGCAGGACTTTGTCGACGCATGGAACCAGGTCTACCAGCGTGAAGACGCCGGCCAACTGATCTGGGAGAGCTTTATCTACCCCTTCATCCTGCAACCGTTCTATTACCTGTACCCGATCATGAGCAAGTACATGCCGCTCAATTCCCTGACGCGCATCGAAGGTGCCGTCGACCAGCTGATTGTGTTGATCAGCAAGGAGTACCAGGAGGAAAGCACCCTGGCGATGCCCATCACCCGCGACATGCCGCAAAGCCGGCGCGCCGTGCTGGAGCTGTGGGCGCAGGCTCTGGTGAAGCGCAATTACCCACCCGTCCCGCTCAGTATGAGCGACTACTCGTAAGCCTCGGACAGGACCACCGGGTGACGCACCTGTCACCCGGACTTCAAAGGAGTGTCATATGAACACCAGCCTCTTGAGTCGCCTGTTTCTGCTCCTGCTGCTGCTCAGCCCCGCGGCGTTTGGCGGGCAAGACAGCGGCGCAGAGTAACGGGCATAAGGCGCAGTGGAACCAGCTGATGCAGCGCAAACCCTGACCCCCAAGGAAGGATCGCCATGAAAAGCCTCATTTGTTGTGCCGTGATAGTCATCGGCCTGGCCAGCCCGCCGGCGCTGGCCAGGGAAACGCCTGCGGCGTCGACGCTGGCCGCCCCACTCAACTGCCAGCCGCCCAGCAGTGCACCGGTCGCCACCGCCAGCCAGGACCAGTTCGATCAATACAGCTGGCAGATGTTCATCGCGTTGAACTGGCCGGCCCAGGACGGCCAACGCGGCACGCCCAATTGCAGTCAACAGCCCGGCGATGCGGGCTATACCGTGTGGCAGACCTACAAGACCGTCGAGGAAATTTTCTTGCCGAATGCGGCCGACCCTGGCCCATGGAACACCCTGCTGGTGGCCAGAACCCTGGGCATCATCAACATTGCCGCGTTGAAAAACACGCGACAGGAGACCTTCATTGACCAGGCCGTCGGCGGCTGGCTGATCGACCAGGCGGGCAACCCGACCTACTACGACATCGCGGCCAACGAGACCTCCTACAACTACATCGTCGCCAACCGCTTCTACAACGCCGATGTGGTGTCCAAGGCCAACAACATCCAATTCCCCAACGGGGTCATCGAGATCAAATCCAGCTGGCGCATCCTGACCCCCACTGACAATGCCAGCCGCTACCTGACCCAACTGGCGCAGGTTGCCACGTTCAACGAGCAGGGCCAGCGCATCGGTACCCAGCAGGCGTACCTGGGGCTGGTGGGCCTGCACATCATCACCAAGCCGGCCGGCTACCCGCAGTGGGTCTGGTCGACCTTCGAGCAGATCGACAACGTGCCGTCCAATGCGACCACCAGCCCGCCCTACAGCTACTTCAACCCCAGCGCCGCCCACGTCAACCAGTCGCCCTGCACCTGGCAGCCCCAGGGCGCCCAACTGGTCTGCGTACCGCTGCCGGGCACCACGTTCCAGACGCCCGACCCGCTGAGCCGGTTCACCCCGATTGCCGCGCTGACCGACGACGTCAACAAACGCTACCGCGCCGAGCCGGGCCTGCAAAACAGCGTGCTCAAGTACTACCAACTGATCACCACCCAGCGCCCGCTGCGGCCGAACGACCCGAGCAACCCCTTAGGCACGCCAACGCCCGCGCTGTCGGCCAACGTGACCATGGAAAGCTACATCCAGCCCAACAGCAGTTGCATGACGTGCCACTCCATGGCCACACCGGCCAAGAGCCTGTTCACCTCCGATTTCTCCTACCTGTTCAAATTCGCCAATGCCCCGGGTACCCGCCCGTCCAAGGAAAAGGAATAAACCATGAGTATTCTGAATGGACCTCGCCTGAATTTCTGGGGCGGCATCAGCACGGATGTCAGCGTGTCGAACAACACCCCATGCCTGCCCCAAGGCACGGAACACAGCTGGCCGGTGTTTGACCTGGCCACCTCGACCCTGGCGCCGCAAGCCGAGGCTTTCAGCGACGACCAGTTGAACGACATGCTCAATACCCCCGGCGGAACACGCTACACCCTCGGCGGCTGGAACCACTACGGGCAGCACCTGGTGGAAACCCAGGACGCCTTGATCAGTTCCCAAGGCAGCCCGGGCAGCATCAGCACCACCGGCGACCTGGTGGGCCAGGCGGTCTACCTGCTCGGTTCGGTAGACCCGGTGACCGGCCAGGGTCCCCACTCCGGGCCGATGATGGTGGACCTGGACCCGACGGCGTCCACCACCACCCAGATCTTCGTCGGTGGCCTGCAGATCGGCGCCAGCGACAACGTCCAATTGCTGATCCACTGCGATACCGTGTGCAGCAGTTTCGACGTGCAGGGCCGCGTGCTGCTGCCGGGCACCATGGACGCACCGGGCTCGTTCCACGCCAGTGGCACGTTCCAGCTGACCTTCCCGCTGAGCAGTATCGTCAGCTGGAACACCAGCAGCCCTGGCCTGCAATCGATCATCCAGGCACCGGGCGCGACGGGCATCGTGCTGCGTTTCGTGATGTTCGAGATGTGCCCCTTGATGACCACCGAACAACTGAACGCCGATTACGCCTTGGGCCAATACACGCCCAACCCCAGTATTGGCCGGGTCATCGGCACCCTGGCCCCGGCATTCGCCGACGAGCCGCTGACCTGCCAGCCGGGGCGGCAGTTGGTCAACCAGTGCACGTCCAATGCAGCCTATGCCGAGTTGGCCAGCAATGGCCTGCTGAGCCTGGACATGGTGAACGTCATCCCCAAGGAAACCTTCCGGGCGGTCAGGGACGACATCACCAGCGCGATCGGGCCGAACGCCAATTACGGCACCGTCAGTATCAGCGCCGGCACCACCCTGCTGACCACCCTTGACCCCACCAGCAGCCCGTTGGTCGACTACTACGTGTATGGCGGTATCGTCGACGTGCCCCTGAGCCCCAGCCAACAACAGGCGACCCAGGTCTCGCCCTTGTCCATCACCGCACCGGGCACGGTGGCCGGGACCACGCTGAACGCGATCGAATCGACCTACCGGGTGTACGGTGATCAGCGCAATGTCTACCTGGAGGACTACCCCGATGGCCTGTCGATCACCTTGCAGGTCCGCTATCTGGGCGGCCCGGTGCCCGACACCACCGATATCGGCCTGACGGTCACGCCTCCGGCGCTCTACACCGACCCGCAAAACTACGACTTCCTCGATGTCCCCACCACGCTGACGGTGAAGGCCGGGCAACTGGCTGTCAGCGTACCGGTCAGCGTCAAGCCCGGCACCGCGGCCCAGGCGGGTTTCGCCGCCTTGACCTGCACCGCCAATGGCCTTGACAGCAGCGGCTACTTCACCAATTTCCGCAAGTACGCCCAGACCGACTTCGGCATTCCCAAGGGCACAACCATTACCTGGGAACTCATGTACCCAAATGTCCTGCGCTTTCACTACCTGGCCTTCCCGGCCATGTCGCGCTATGTGGCATTGAACCAACCGGATGCGGTGATGGGCGCCAAGAACGCGATCCTCGCCCGCACCGCCGACACCTACAAAGGCACCACGTTGTTCATGCCGGTGGTGCGCTCGATGTCGCCCTGCCAACGCGCCCTGTTGCGCGCCTATCTCACCGGCGAACCGTGGCAGCCACCCCAATAGGAGAGCGATCCCATGACCTGGCATATCCCCGCCCACCCCGACGAAACCCTGCGCCCCAGCACACTGATCGCCGAGGGGCTGCTCAACCCGCGCGGCGTCTGCCTGCGGGCCGATGGCAGCCTGTTACTGGCCGAGGCCGGTTCGGGCCTGGCGGACCAACCCTTCAGCGGGCGTATCAGCCTGCTGCAACCGGACCCGCAACGACCCGGCGCCTACCTGCCCGGTGAATGCCTTGCCCAAGGGTTTCGCGCGATGAACATGCAGGCACGCATGCTGCGCGATGAAATCATGGGCCTGTCAGACATCGCCTGCGGTGACGGGCACTGCATGGTCAGCCAGACCGACTATGTCAGTGGCTCCAAGTTGCTGGACCTGCAATACAGCCCGCCCGAACCGGTGTTCCACAGCCGTGGCAACCTGAATGCGCTGTGCTGGCACCCAACCCGACGCAGTTGGCTGGCGGTCAAGCCCGATACCAACCAACTGGTGGAGTTCAGCGACGGCCAGGACGAGCAGGTGCGGGTGCAACTGCCCGAACTGGAACAAGGCCAGGAGGCCGTACCGGTGACCCTGGTCTACGAACCGCAGACCGACGCGGTGCTGATCAGCCTGTTCTCCGGTGAATTGCGGGGCGACCCGGCGCGCCAGGGCATCGACTTTGCCGACAAGGCCGGCCAGGTGATTCGGGTACACCCGGCCAGCGGTCGGATCGAGGTGCTGATTGACGGGCTGCAACTGCCCACCGGGTTGGCGTGGTGCCCGGACGGCAACCTGCTGGTGCTGGAATTGTGCAGCCACCTGCAACAACCCTTGCCGCCGGACTGGAACGGTGCCGTCCTGCACGGCGGCTTTACCCGCTTCAGCGGGCGGCTGTTGAGCTGCAACCTGGACACCGGGCAAGTCGCCGTACTGGCACGCGGGCTGGATACGCCGTCCAACCTGTGCCGGGTCCAGGATGCGGTGGTGATCAGTGAAGGCATGGGGCTGACGGGGCGGCCGATACCGGCGCCGGATAACAGCGTAGTGGCACTGAGCGGCCGGCTGCGGCGAGTGCAACTGGCCTGACAGCTTTTTTTCACCGGGATATTGCTCCGCATAACTAAAAGTCCATAATGGACAAAATAGTTTAATGCGGAGCAAACCCATGTCCAGCACGCCTTATGTGATCAACCCGGCACAGGCCCGCGAGTTACTCGCTCAAGTCGATGTACCGCAGATCCTGCGCAAGTTGTTTCACGACCTCGCCGCCGGGCAGGCGGTGCAGCCCGCACAGCAACAGGTGGAGTTTCCCCAGGGCGCCGGCGACTTTATCAACTACCTGGGCGTGCTGGCCGAAGACGGGGTGTACGGGGTCAAGACCTCGCCCTACATCGTGCGCGAGCAAGGGCCGCTGGTGACCGCATGGACGCTGTTGATGTCGATGCACACCGGCCAACCGTTGCTGCTGTGTGATGCCGGTGAGTTGACCACCGCTCGCACCGCCGCCACCACGGCCCTGGCGGTGGAGGCACTGGCGCCATTGGCGGTACGGCGCCTGGCGATCATCGGCAGCGGCAAGGTCGCCCAGGCGCACCTGCGCTACGTGCAGAACCTGCGCGACTGGCAGCACATCAGCCTGTTTTCGCCAAGCCTGGCCAACGCCTCCCCCACGACCCTCGCGCAGCTCGGCAGCCTCGATCCGCGCCTGGTCATCGCCAGCAGTTGCGCAGCCGCGGTGGAGGATGCCGACGTGATCCTGCTCTGCACCTCATCGGCCGGCCCGGTGCTCGACCCGGCGCGCTTGAGCAAACCGGCACTGATCACCTCGATCAGCACCAACGCCCCTCGCGCCCATGAAGTACCGCCCCACGCCCTTAACGACATGCAGGTATTCTGCGACTACCGCCAGACCACACCCGGCGCGGCGGGCGACATGCTGATCGCCAGCGAACAGCACGGCTGGGACGCCAGCGCCGTCATGGGCGACCTGCCCGAGCTGCTGACGGAAATGGCGCAGCGCCCGAACAATGACCGCCACGTATTCTTCCGCTCTATCGGGTTGGGCCTGGAAGACATCGCCCTGGCCAATGCGCTCTATCAGTTGCAGCGCTGACCCCACCTATCAGGAGACGAGCATGAGTCACGCAGACTTCATCATCATCGGTGGCGGCATCGCCGGCGCTTCCACGGGTTTCTGGCTGGCGCCCCACGGCAAAGTGCTGGTGCTGGAACGTGAATCGCACCCCGCCTATCACTCCACCGGGCGTTCGGCGGCGCTCTACACCGCCGCCTACGGCACCCCGCAAGTGCGGGCGCTGACCCTGGCCAGCCGTGAGTTTTTCGACAATCCGCCCGCCGGGTTCTGCGAGCACCCGCTGCTGACGCCACGGGGCGAGATGACGGTGGACTTCATCGGCGACCCGACCGAGTTGAACCGCCAATACCTCAGCGCCAAGGCCACCGTGCCGCAGGTCGAACAGCTGAGTGCCGACCAAGCCTGCGCGCGGCTGCCGATCCTGCGTCGCGAGAAAGTCCACGGGGCGATCTATGACCCGACCGCCAGCGATATCGACACCGACGCCCTGCACCAGGGCTACCTGCGCGGTATCCGCCGCCACCAGGGCGAGGTGCGAACCGACCACCACGTGCTGGGCCTGAGCCGTGACGCCGACGGCCTGTGGCACGTACAAACCCAACAGGAAACCTTCACCGCGCCAATTATCATCAACGCCGCCGGGGCCTGGGCCGACCATATCGGCGGGTTGGCCGGTGCGGCTTCCATCGGCCTGCAACCCAAGCGCCGTTCAGCGTTTATCTTCGCCGGCCCCGAGGGCGTGGACAGCCACGCCTGGCCGATGCTGGTTGCGCTCGACGAAGCCTTCTACATGAAACCCGACGCCGGCATGTTCCTCGGCTCACCGGCCAACGCCGACCCGGTGGAACCCCAGGACATCCAGCCCGAAGAGCTGGACATCGCCATGGGGATCTACCAGATCGAAGAGGCCACCACCCTGACCATCCGACGCCCGACCCGCACCTGGGCCGGCCTGCGCAGTTTTGTGCACGACGGTGACTTGCTGTCCGGCTTCGATCCTCGGGTGCCCGGCCTGTTCTGGGTCGCGGCGCAAGGCGGTTATGGCATCCAGACCTCGCCCGCCATGGGCCAGGCCAGCGCGGCCCTGGTGCGCGGCGCGGCGTTGCCGGAGCCACTGGCGCGGTTCGGCCTGGACGCTGGTATGCTCTCCCCCGAGCGCCTGGAGCCCCATTGATGAACACCGCTGAACAAGACAAGGTCCTGCAGAACTTCCGTGCGATCGCCGATGCGATCGCCACGCTGTTCTTTCCCCATGCCGAGGCCGTGCTGCACGACTTGCGCACGCAAAAGGTCGACTACATCGCCAACAACCTGTCGAAACGCGCCATTGGCGACGACTCGGCGCTGGAAGACATGCTGTCCGACGATGTGCGCGAAGTGAATATCGGTCCCTACGAAAAGCTCAACTGGGACGGCCAGAAAATTCGCAGCCTGAGCACCGTGCTGCACGACCACAAAGGTCGCCCGCTGGCGGTGCTGTGCATCAACCTGAATATCTCGCTGTTTGAAAATGCCAAGGCCGCGCTCGACCTGTTCCTGTCACCGAGCAAGCTGATCCCGCAACCGGATTCGCTGTTTCGCGATGACTGGCAGGAACGCATCAACACCTTCCTGCATGCGTGGATGCGCGAACGCCAATTGAGCCTGAACCTGCTGACCCGAGATCATAAGCGCGAGCTGGTACTGGCGCTGCATGCCGAAGGCGCCTTCAAGGGCAAGAGCGCCTCGAACTATGTGGCCAATGTATTGGGGATGGGGCGGGCGACGGTCTACAAGCACTTGAAGGAACTCAAGGGCTGAACGCCCGGAAAATAGCGCTGGTGTGGTGATCGGGCTGGCCACAGGGAGATTGGTCAGGGGCTGAAAAGTTGTGTAGATGCCTATGGTTATCGGGAGCAAGCTTGCTCCCGCATTTTGCCCGCCTATGACGCTCAATCGCCGTAGATATCCGACTTGAAATAGTGCTGGGAAATCTTCTGGTACTCGCCACTGGCACGAATGCCATCGATGGCCGCATTCAACTCGCTGACCAACGCAGTATTGCCCTTGCGCACTGCGATCCCGGCACCCTCGCCCACGTATTTCGGGTCCTTGAGCTCCGGGCCGACAAAGGCGTAGCCCTGGCCGCGCGGCATGGACAGAAAGTCGCTCAGGGGGATGGTGTCGGCAAAGATCGCGTCCAGGCGCCCTGCCGCCAGGTCCATGTAGATTTCTTCATTATTGCCGTAGCGCTTGACGTTGATGCCCTGCGGTTCAAACACCTCGGTGGCATAACGATCGGTGGTGGTGGCGCGTTGCACGCCGACCGTCTTGCCCTTGAGGCTGGCGTACTGGTCATCCACCACCGCGCCCTGCTTCATCACCAGGCGCGATGAGGTGAAGTAATACTTGTGGCTGAAATCCACCGACTTCTTACGGTCCTCGTTGATGGTCATGGACGACAAGGCCATGTCGATCTTCTTCACTTTCAGCGACGGAATCAGCCCGTCGAACTCGCCTTCAACCCACACGCACTTGGCTTTCATCTGCGCGCACAGCGCATTGCCGATGTCGTAGTCGAACCCGACGATCTTGCCGTCCTCGGTCTTCGAGGCAAACGGCGGGTAAGCCGCCTCGATGCCAATGCGCAGGGTTTTCTCGGCGCCCAGCACATGGCTGGAAGCGAGCAGGCTCAGGGCCAGGGCGGTGATAAGGGAGCGCTTCTTCATGATCGTGTTCTCGCAAGTTGTTGTTGGTTTGGCAAGAGTGAAGAAAAGGTGACGCCGGCGAGCATTTTTTGTACTTATAATTCCATAATGGACTTTTGTGTATTTCGCGTCAATCCACACGCGAACACTTCATCGCCATCCATTTCCAGGCATCACACGACCGCCCTCGCGCCCATGACAAGGTCGCGAAGCATCGCAGGGGCAGGCAAAAAATCATCAGTGAAAAAAGCGCGGTGCGCTCTTTCGGGGCGCAGTGCAGGGGCCTGACAGGCATCAGGAAAACAGGCGTGCTTTATAACGGTGCATCAGTATGTGCGTGGCGCATACCCTATTCTCAAACGTCATGACTCTGTATTTTGGCGCGTGGTAGTCTCGCTGGTTTATGAATAGGCATTGATCGTACTTCGACGATGACCAGCACCAGGATAGATCATGCCAAAAATGTCCCACTCCGCTCTTCGTCGTAATTTCCGTGAACTGCTTGGCGCACAAAAATGCGTGGAGACAGCATCTGTTTTCGATCCGATGTCCGCGCGAATCGCGGCGGACCTGGGTTTCGAAGTCGGTATCCTCGGCGGCTCCGTCGCCTCGTTGCAGGTACTCGCAGCGCCCGACTTTGCGTTGATCACCCTGAGCGAATTCGTCGAACAGGCCACCCGCATCGGCCGTGTCGCCCAGTTACCGTTCATCGCAGACGCCGACCACGGCTACGGCAACGCCTTGAACGTGATGCGCACCGTCGAAGAATTGGAACGTGCCGGCGTCGCGGCGTTGACCATTGAAGACACCCTGCTGCCGGCGCAATTCGGGCGCAAATCGACCGACCTGATTTCCGTCGAGGAAGGTATCGGCAAGGTCAAGGCCGCCCTCGAAGCCCGGGTCGACCCCGAGCTGTCGATCATCGCGCGAACCAACGCCGGCGTGCTACCCACCGAAGCCGTGATTGAACGTACCAAGGCCTACGAAAAAGCCGGTGCCGACGGCATCTGCATGGTGGGTATCAGCGACTTCGAGCACCTGGAGAAAATCGCGGAAAACCTCACGGTACCGTTGATGCTGGTGACCTATGGCAACCCCAAGCTCAATGATGCCGAGCGCCTGGCCCGCTTGGGTGTGCGCGTGATCGTGGCCGGCCATGGCGCCTACTTTGCGTCGATCAAGGCGACCTACGACAGCCTGCGGGCCCAGCGTCAGCTGACCCACAGCACCTCGAACCTGAGCGCCACGGAGCTGACGCATACCTACACCCTGCCGGAAAGCTATGTGGCATGGGCCAAGGAATTCATGGACGTCAAAGAGTAACCAGCGGCGGGCCGCCGGCAGGCAACTCCGGGCCGTGGGGCGCAAGCATGGACATCAGGTATTCGCCAAAGCCGCCACGGCACTTGTAGTCGCGGCGCGCGCTGGTGATCACCGGGTTGGTGGCGGTCCAGGCGATTCGCGCGCCGGTCCGCTCAAGGTCGGCCACAAGCCGCACGTCTTCATGAGTGACCAGGTGTTGAAAGCCACCGGCGTTGCGGTAGGCATCGGCACTCAGGCCCAGGTTTGCACCGTGGATGTGGCGATGGTTTTCGATGAATTGGTACAGCTCCAGGTAGCGCGAGCGCACGCTCTCATCATGCTCGCTCCAACTGTCCACTTCGACGGTGCCACACACCGCGTCAGCGCCACATTCGATCTGGCGCACCAGCCAATCACAGGGCACCCGTGTGTCCGCATCCGTGAAGGCAAGCCATTGCACACCCGCCTCCAGCAAGTGCTCAGCGCCCACGGCCCTGGCCTTGCCGACGTTCTGAAAGCACACCTCGAGCATGCTCGCCCCGCGCGCCGCCACCTGCTCGACCGTGCCGTCCGAGCAGGCGTCCAGCACCACCAGTATCTCAACCCGCTGGCCCCGCAACGCCGGATGCTCACTGGCAAGTCGCACAGAAGCAAGGCACTCGCTGATATGCCGTTCTTCGTTATGGGCAGGTATCACAACCCCTATCATTGACGTTCCCTCACCTGGCGAAGTATCTCCAGCTATCGACCTGTCGCTCAGTGAGAAGGTTTAAATAATCTTGCGCGCAGGGCGTGCCCTAATGCCGTTCAGTTAAGCGTACATCGCCTTCTGTAGGAGCGAGCTTGCTCGCGAAAAACGTCAACGATAACGCGTGTTTCCTGAGTGAACGCGGCGCCTGTGAGTTCTTCGCGAGCAAGCTCGCTCCTACAAAAAAGCCTTAACTGAACGGCATTAGGGCGTGCCCGCTCGTTCATCGAATGGTCAGGGATTTTTTTTGAATCTTCTTGAGCACTCAAACTCATTGAGTTCAGGGGCCTCAGGAGGCATCCAATAAACGCAAGGAGTCACACAATGAATGGACATGCGCTTAGCGACACGGCAACACAGACCAGGGATGACACCATCGCCGAGAACACCGCAATGTTCTTCGAAGCCGATCGCCTGGAGGCCAAGGCTTACGCACTTATCGAGTCCTACAGCGGCGACTCGACGACCTGGGCGTACTTTGTCCAAGCCAAGCAAATCGCTGATGCCCAGCGTACCGCCGCCTATCGAGAGTGGATGCGAATCAGGCGCGCGATGCGCACTTGATCGACGCGCCGGCCCAGGGATTGATCAAACACTACCGGCGCCCCGTGGGAGCCGGCGGACGTCAGCGAAGCGGCGGTAATGCACGGGCAGGCGATGAAACCTCCAGCAGCAGCGGGCCCACTGCTGCGGCGTTCGATCGCCGGAGTTGCGCCTACGGCAGCGGGTCGAATTTCAGTGCGCTCAGGCTTTGCACCTTGTCTTCACGCACCATCTTGTACTCCGTGTTCGGCCCGATCCAGCGATCCCAGATCGCGTCGATCTCTCCAGCTTTCTCCATTGCCATCAGCGATGCGTTGACCTTGGCCAGGAAGGCCGGTTCGTCGCGGCGCATGCCGGCGCCAATCGGCTCGAGGGCCATCGGCTCCTTGGCCAACGCCAACTCGACACCACTGGCCTTGGCCTGGTTGACCAGTTTGAGCGCGGTCATGGTGTTGGTCACCAGCCCCACTACCTTGTTCTGTTGCAGGGCCATGTAGGCCGAACCGGTGTCCTGGAACGTGACCGGCGTGGCGCCGGCGATGCGGATCGACTGCTCGGACGTGGACCCCTTGGTGGAGCTGATGCGCTTGTCCTTGAAGAAGCTTTTCGGCTGGTCGGCGTTGGCCGCGCGCACCACCAGGGTTTCCTTGGCGATGTAGTACGGGTCGCTGAACTGGATCTGTTCGGCGCGGGTCTTGGTGTAGGCCAGGTTGGCGAAAATCACGTCGACACGCCCCATCTTCACTTCCGGGATCCGCGCTTCCACGGACAGCGGCTTGAGCTCCAGCGCCACGCCCATGGTCTTGGCCAATGCCTTGCACAGATCGACGTCCATGCCCACCAGTTCGCGGGTTGTCGGGTCGGGTGCGGAGAACGGTGGCACGTCGGCGTACACACCGCAGCTCAACGACTTCTTGGCCATGATGTCGCTCAATTGGTCGGCCTGCGCCACCGCGACGGCCAAAGGGGCCAAGGCCAGTGCAATAAACAGATGCTTCATACCCATGGAAAAACTCCTGAACGTGGTCAATCGAAATGGCAGAGGACGCAAAGCCGCCGCGGCTCAGTGGGCCCGCAGGTCGGCGATAAAACGTTGGGCTCGCGGGTGCGAGGGCTGCACGAAAAACGCTTCGGGCTTGCTCTTTTCCAGAATCTGACCGGCGTCCATGAACCAGATGGTGTCGGCGACTTCACGGGCGAAGTTCATCTCGTGGGTCACGCACATCATGGTCATGCCGTCCTTGGCCAGGCCCTTCATCACGTTCAACACTTCACCGACCATTTCCGGGTCGAGGGCGCTGGTGGGCTCGTCGAACAGCATCACCGGTGGTTCCATGGCCAGCGCGCGAGCAATCGCCACGCGTTGCTGCTGGCCGCCGGAGAGCTGTGCCGGATACGCCCCAGCCTTGTGGGCCAGGCCAACACGGTCGAGCAACTCCATGGCTTTTTGCTTGGCCGCCGCGCCCTTGAGGTTGCGCAGCTTGTTCGGTGCGAGGGTGATGTTTTCCAGCACCGAGAGGTGGGGGAACAAGTTGAAGCTCTGGAACACAAAGCCGACCCGGCTGCGCAGGCGGTTGATCTGCGCGTCGGTGCCATGCACGTCCTGGCCATCGAACAGGATCTGGCCGTTCTGGATGTCTTCCAGGCGATTGACCGTGCGAATCAAGGTCGACTTGCCCGAACCCGAGGGACCACACAGCACCACCACTTCCCCAGGCTGAACCTCGGCGGTGATGTCGGTGAGCGCCTGGTACTCGCCGTACCATTTATTGATTTTCGAAAACATGATCATTGGATGCATGGACGCAGCCCTCTTCAATTATCAGTGGCCAGCAACGGCCCGCTCGACACGGTTTGCCCGCCATTGCCCAGGCGCTTGCGCGCGATGCGGCGCTCGACCCAACCGGCCAGGTGGGTCAGGCCGAAACAGAGCAGGTAGTAGATGATCGCCAGGATGAAAAACACCTGGAACGGCTTGGTCAGCAGTTGGTTGTTGACCTGGTTGGCGGCGAAGGTCACTTCCTGGACGTTGATCACATAGCCCAGGGAGGTTTCCTTGATGATCGAGATAAACTGGCTGATCAGGCTGGGCAGCGCGTTGTACAGCGCCTGCGGCAGGATCACCCACACCGTGGTGCGCACATAGCCCAGGCCCAGGGCGCGGGAGGCTTCGTACTGCCCGGCCGGCAGCGCCTGGATGCCGCCACGAATGATTTCGCACAGGTAGGCGCTCTGGTAGATCACCAGGGTGCACAGCATGGTCATGAACCCGGTGATGTTATGCCCGATCAACAAGGGCACCAGGAAGTAAGTCCAGAAGATCACCATCAGCAGTGGAATGCCGCGCAACACGTAGACCCACACCGTGGCGACCAGGCGCAGGCCTTTCCATGGCGAGACCCGCGCCAGCGCCAGCAACAGGCCGAACGGGAACGCCAGCAACAGCGCCAGTGCCGCCAGGATCAGGGTGCTCGCCAGCCCGCCCAAGGGGCCGTGGGGGTACTGGCCGATGAGGAACAGCGTCCAGTTTTGCTGCACGATCGAGAAGATATCGAACATCGCCGTCTACCTCGCCAGGGCTTTGCTGAAGTGCCGGGCAAGCAATGCTCCGGCGCCCATCAGCAGCAGGGAAAACACCAGGTAAAACAGCGTGGCCACCAGGTACGACTCGAAGGTACGGAACGTGTAGTTCTCCACTTCGCGGGTGGCGTAGGTCAGTTCCATCACGCCGATGGCCATGGCCAGGCTGGTGTTCTTGAACAGCAGCACCGTGTGGTTGATCAACGACGGCAGGCAGTTGCGCACGCCTTGGGGCAGGATGACGTAGCGCATCGAGCGCACGTAGCCCAGGCCCAGGGCCCTGGAAGCTTCTGTCTGCCCGGCGGGAATCGCACGCAGGCCACTGCGGATGTCTTCACAGAAATACGCGGCCTGGCACAGCCCCAGGGCGATCACCGAGAACAGGTATTCGGTGTTGTGGTTGGCCAGCCACAGTTGCGTGGACTCATTGAGCAAGGTCGGCACGCCGAAGTACCACAACATCAGTTGCACCAGGGTCGGCACATTGCGGTGATACGACACGTAACCCGCCACCAGGCGGTCGGCCAGCGCGTGGCCAGTCAGGCGCACGGTCACCAGCAACAGCGCCAGGACCATCGCCAGCAGCCAGGCGAACACCGCCAGCTGCAAGGTCATTTCGATGCCCTTGACGATCAGCTCGGCGTACTCGCCTTGCAGAATCGCGGCCAAATCGAAGTCATGCTTCATGGTCAATCCCTATCGGCATTGGGCTAGGGCAGAACTGAAAAACACCCGGCGTGGCCGTGGTGGAGTGACGCGACGACGGATAGGTCCGTTCTGTTTTTAACGGGCGGGTTTCAGCCCAGGTAGTCTTGGGGCCGTGCGGTGGAGAGCCCGCCCGGCACTTGCAAGGTCGGGGTGATTTCCATGTGGCCGATGTTCACCGCGATCGGCGCAGCGATCGCAAAGGCAATGGCGTCGGCAATATCCTTGGCCAGCGGCAATTCGAAGCCCTCGACAAAGCGTTTGTAGGTCTCTTCGGAATCGCCGTGCACATGGGCAAAGATGTCGGTGGCAACGCGGCCGGGGCAGATCTCGGTGACCCGCACGCGCTTGCCGAACGCATCGATGCGCAACTGGCGCGAGAGCATGCTCACCGCCGCTTTGGTCGCGTGGTATGTCGAGTTGCCGCCAAAGTTGTAGGCTGCGGCAATCGAGCTGATGTTGATGATGTGCCCGCAATCGCGCTCGACCATCCCCGGCAACGCCAGGCGCGCCAGGTGCAGCACCGCGCGCAGGTTGACGTCGATCAGCAGGTCGATGCCGTCGGCGTCGGCCTTGAGGATTGAGCCTGGTTTATCGACACCGGCATTGTTGACCAGGATGTCGAAGCGTTGGGTGGCGAACAAACGGGTCAGCCCGGCCAGGTCAGTGACGTCGATGGCGTGGGCGATGCAGCCGGTCCTGGCGGCGAGAGCTTCGAGCTTGTCGGCACTGCGGGCCAGGGCATGTACCTGCACGCCTTCCTGGCACAGGCGTTCGACCACAGCGGCGCCAATCCCGGAAGAAGCGCCGGTGACCAACGCGGTTTGGTAGTCTGAAAATGGCATGTCGGTGTCCTCATGTACGTGTGCTGATCACTCCCGTGATCGCGATGTCTTTGACTCTATCCAGCCTGGGCGTCGGCGACCAAGACGGAATGGCTGTGTGGCAATAAGCCCTGCTTATGACGTCGCCAGCAGCTGCGAAATCGGCGTGATGCAACCACCCGCCTGTTCGATTTCGCGCCGTATGGTGCGCGCCAGTTCCACTGCGCCGGGGGTATCGCCGTGCAGCAGGATCGAATGGGCCGGCACCGCGATCCGCTTGCCATTGAGGCTGGTCACGGTGCCCTCCTCCAGCAATTGGCGAACCCGTTGCAAGACCGCCGCCGGCTCCTTGATCACGGACCCGGCCACAGCGCGCGGCACCAGCAGGCAGTCATCGTCATAGGCCCGGTCGGCCAGGAAGGTCGTGGCCACGCGCAGCCCGCAGTGTTCGGCGGCGTCTTCGATGGCGCGGCTGCTGGATGAACTGATGATCAGCGTCGGGTCGAACGCCGCCACGGCCCGTACCAACGGCCCGGCCAGCGCCGCATCGGCCGCAACCCGGTTGCCGAGCGCGCCGTGAAAGCTCATGTGCGTCATGCGGTGGCCATTGACCGCCGCCATACCGGCCAGCGCACCAAGTTGGTAGATCACGTAGGTGGTCAGTTCCTTGAGCTCGATGTTCATCTGCCGCCGACCGAAGCCCATCAGGTCGGGGAAACCCACATGCGCACCGAGGTCGATGCCGCCAGCCTTGGCCTGGCGCACCGTGGTGTCCATGATCAGCGGGTCACCGGCATGGAAACCGCAGGCCACGTTGGCCGAGGAAATCAGGCTGAGCAATGCCTCATCCTCGCCCATGCGCCAAGGCCCGAAGCCCTCTCCCAGGTCCGCATTCAAATCGATCTTCATCACCAGCCCTCTTCCTTTATGCCGTGGCCAGGCGCATGAACGCCTCGCCATAACCGACGGTGCTGCCACACGGGGTCAACACTGCCGCCAGCCGACCGGCCAGTTGGCTACGCACCGGCAACAGCAACTCGCCCACTTGCAGGAAGGCCACCAGTTGACCTTGTTCCACGGGGCTGCCGACGGCGACCAGCACGTCTTGTTGATCGGGATGGGTCAGCAGCAGGCGGCCCAGTCCCGGCGTCTTGAGCAACCGCTCATCCACTGCCTTCACCGGCTCCGGGGCGGCAACAACCGCGACCGCGGCATCGTCGCCGCGCTTGAGCACCAGGTGCATGCCCGGCCGGCGCAGTTCCGCCCCCGCCAGATGGGTCTCCTTGAGCCACGCCGCCAACTGGCGGATGTCTTGATTGGTCATGGTCGATGTCCTTAACGCGAAGCCAGCCCGTGCAGGTCGACCAGACGGCGGACCTCCACGAGATAGCGCTGATTGTCTGCCAGGGCCGCAATGGCCTCGGCGTAGCTGCACTCGATAAACCGCACGTTGCTGCCGATGGGCGCCTGGCCGAGTCGCCACAGGTCGGCCTCGATCACCGTGCCGAATTTGGGGTAGCCGCCGCTGGGTTGCGCATCACGCATCTGGATAATCGGCTGGCCGCCATGGGGCACCTGGATCACGCCGGGGACGATGCCGTGGGAGCGGATTTCCATCGGCACCTTGGGCAGGATCGGTGCGCCCTCGAGGCGGTAGCCGTAGCGGTTGCTCTGGGGGGTGACCTTCCACTCGCCGGCCCAAAACGCCGCGCGAGACTCATCCGTAAAGCCCGCATACTCCGCCGCCGGCAGCACGCGCATGGCCGGCAAGCCGTCGCACTGCAAGGGCAGCGCCTGGCTCGGTGAAACAACACCGAAATCCGTTGGCTGCGTGCTCACCCCAGGGCGCAACACAGCCAGGCGGTCGCCCTGTTGCAAGGCCCGGCCGTGCAAACCACCAAATTCGCCGCGCAATTGGGTGCTGCGCGAGCCGAGCACCGAGGGCACGTCGACGCCTCCGGGCAGGCACAGGTAGGCGCGACTGCCGGAACTCGGGTAACCCAGGCTCAACACTTGGCCTTCCCGCGCCTGCGCCACCCAGTTCGGCGGCAAGGGCTGGCCGTCGAGACTGGCTTCGCAGGCGGCGCCGGTCACGGCGAAGGCACAGTCCTGGATAAACCGCACGTCGAACGCGAACATCGGAATCTCGATGGCCGCGGCGTCCTCGGGATTACCCAGCAACAGGTTGCCCAGCGCCAGCGCCAAAGGGTCCATGGCACCGGAAGTGCCCACGCCGTAACCCAGGCTGCCGAAGCGCCCGAAGTCCTGCACGGTGGCCAGGGCGGTAGTCGATACAATCTCGATCATCGAATGATCCTCTCGATACGCAAGCGCAACATGTCACCCGGCCGCAGCATCGCCGGCGGGTTTTGGGTCGGGTCGAAAAAGACCATCTCGGTGCGGCCGATGGTGTTCCAACCGCTGGGGCCGGCCGAGGCGGATACCCCGGTCTGCACCCCACCAATCGACACGGAGCCAGCAGCGATGCTGATCACCGGCACCTGGCGCCGTGGTGTAGCGAGGCGCGCATCCATGCCGCCCAGGTAGCAATAACCCGGGTGGCTGCCCAAGGCGTACACCGGGTACAGCGGTTCGCAATGCAGGTTGGCGATGGTTTCGATGTCCAGCCCGGTGTGCGCCACCACGTCCGCCATGTGCGGGCCGAACTCGCCGCCGTACACCACCGGCAACTCGACGATGCGCCCTTCGAGGGGCAATGGCGGACAGTTGTCCCAGGCGTGCAGCAAACGTTCGCACACTCGCTCAAGGTTGCGCGGCGGCTGGAGGAACGTAAGCATCAGGTTGTTCATGCCGGGCACCGCCTCCTGGATCTCGGGCCATGTACCGGCCTGCAAGGCCAGGCTCCAGATGCGTTGCTGCGGTGCCAGGTCGAGCTCGCCCGGCGCTTCGAACAACAGCGCCGTGGAGCCGAGCAGGCTGATACGGGGTTCAGAAGCAGTACTCATGTCGGGCTCCGTTGCTGCAACCAGCGCTCCAGGTGATGAATGTCCACGCCCCCGGCACAAAAGGCCGGGTCGTCAAGAATCTCGCGGTGCAACGGGATATTGGTGCTGATGCCTTCCACGCACAGTTCGCTCAAGGCCAGGCGCATGCGCGCCATGGCTTCATCGCGCGTCGCGCCATGGGTGATGACCTTGGCCACCATCGAGTCGTAATACGGCGGTACCCGGTAGCCCGTGGTGACATGGGAGTCGACCCGTACGCCAAAACCACCTGGAACGTCCCAACGATGGATCAACCCCGGTGTCGGCATAAAGGTGATCGGGTCTTCGGCGTTGATCCGGCACTCCAGTGAATGGCCGTTGAGCTGCACGTCTTGCTGGCGCAGCTCCAGCACTTCGCCGCGCGCCATGCGCACTTGCTGCTGGACAATATCGATGCCGGTCGTCATCTCCGTGACCGGGTGTTCGACTTGCAGCCGGGTGTTCATCTCGATGAAGAAGAACTCACCGTCCTCATACAGAAACTCGAAGGTGCCGACGCCGCGATAGCCCATCTGCCGGCAAGCAGCGGCGCAACGTTCGCCGACCTGGGCGATCAGCGCCGGATCGATCCCCGGCGCCGGCGCTTCTTCCAACACCTTCTGGTGGCGGCGTTGCAGGGAGCAATCGCGGCAACCGAGCCAGATCGCATGGCCGTGGGCATCGCACAGCACCTGGATTTCCACATGGCGTGGATGGCCGAGGAATTTCTCGATGTAGAGTTCCGGATTGCCAAAGGCCAAGCGCGCTTCTTCACGGGTCAGGGCGATGGCGTCGAGCAACGCGCCGGCTTCGTTCACCACGCGCATGCCACGGCCACCGCCACCGCCGGCGGCCTTGACGATCACCGGGTAGCCGATGTCGTGGGCAATTGCCTGGATGCTGGCGTCGTCGCTCGGCATCACGCTATCCGGCCCCGGTACGCACGGTACCCCGGCCTCACGCATGGCCCGCTTGGCCGCGACTTTGTCGCCCATGGTGCGGATGCACGCGGCGCTCGGCCCGATAAAGGTCAGGCCAGCCGCTTCGATGCGCTCGGCAAACCCCGCGTTCTCCGACAAAAAGCCATAACCCGGATGGATCGCCTGGGCACCGCTGACCTTGGCCGCAAACAAGAGCGCCGACTGGTTCAGGTAACTGTGAGTGGGCGAGGCCGGCCCGATGCACAACGCCTGGTCGGCCTGTTGCACATACTGCGCATGCCGGTCCGCCTCGGAGTGCACGACCACGGTCTTGAGCCCCAGGCCGTGGCAGGCACGCTGAATGCGCAGGGCGATTTCGCCACGGTTGGCGATCAGCACTTTGTCGAACATTGAATTCACCTTAAAAAAAGCGGCTGGGGATCAACCGAGACGAAACAGCGCCTGGCCGGCTTCGACTTCGGTGCCACTCTGGGCAAGGATCGCGGTGACGTGGCCTGCGGCCTTGGCCTTGACTGGGTGGAACATTTTCATCGCTTCGAGGACCGCCAGGGTTTGCCCGGCTTCGACCGCATCGCCCACCGCCACGAACGGTGCTTCACCGGCTGCGGGCGTCAAGTGCAGCACGCCATACAGGCTGGCCTTGACTTCCACCCCGGTGACGGCCTGGGCGGGTGCCACGACCACCCTCGGCGCAGGCTCGGCAGACTCGCCAGGTAACTCGCGCACCACGGCTTGCCCGGCCTGCTTGAAAAGGCGAATCGTGCTATCGCCTTCGGTAAAACTCAGTTCGAGCAGATCGGATTCGGCGAGCAAATCGATCAGCCCCTTGATGCGTTCGGAATCCATGCTTGGCCCCCTGCCTGCCCTGCGTGTCTGAGTGGATGAAGCCAATGTAGCGAGCCGGTTCGCCAACGACCAAGACGCTTTGGCTTTGGGGTGATAAGCCGTGCTTATGACCCCTCAGAGCAGGCTGCCGCGCATCTCCGCGACCAGCTCCAGCAGGATCGCCTTGACCGCCTGGGCCGGCACGGAGAGCGGCAGGTGACCGGACAGGCACAAGGCCAGGGGCGCATCCACCTCGGGCTCGACAATGCGGCACATATGCACCGAGGTCGCCGCCACCATCACCCGCGCCGATGACTCGGGCAGGATGGTGGAACCGAAGTGCTCGGCCACGGCGGCGGTCAGGGTGATCGATGATTCGATCTCCGCCACCACCCGCGCGCTCAGGCCGATACGCTGGAACGCCTCGTCCACCAAGCGACGCATGACGTTGTAGGGACGCGGCAGCAGCATGTCCATGTCGGCCAGGTCAGCCAGCGCAATCTGCTCCAGCGCGCTGATGGCGGGGTCGGCGCTCACCAGGTAGAGGTGCTCGTGCAGCAGCGACACAAAGCTCAGGCCGTGCACTTCACGGCCGCCATACAGCACGGCCATGTCCATGCGGCCGTTCATGATCAATTCACTCAAGGTGGTGCCGAAGTTTTCATTGAGGTACAGCAGGATGCCCGGGTGCCGCTCGCGCACCCGGCGCAATAACGGCAACGACAGCGTTGACGCCGCCGTGCCCGGTGCCAGGCCGACGGATACCTGGCCGGACAACGCGTGCCCGGTGGCATTGATGTCGCTCTGGGCCTGCTCGCACTGGCGCAAGATGATTTGCGCATGCCCGTACAACACCTTGCCCGCCTCCGTCGGCGTGACACCGCGCTTGGTGCGGATCAACAACTGTTGCTGCAATTCGGCCTCCAGGGTCGCCAGTTGCTGGCTCAGGGCCGGTTGTGCCACATGCAGCACATCGGCAGCCTGGGTCATGCTGCCGATATCGACGAGTTTCACGAAGTACTTCAGACGGCGCAGGTTCACGGTGGCGGTGCTCTTGCTCGAAAAAGGGAGACGACCCCCTGGGGTTAGCAAGAGCCAGGCCAGCCTTACGCCTGCCGATGCGCCAGGTGCGCAGGGGCCTACCCATAAGCCTTTGCTATGGCTCGATCATGCCGAGCGTGACCGACACCGGTTCCACGCATGCGGGCCTGGACGCACCAACAGGGTGCGGGGCGTGTTCAGTTCCAGCCATAAGCGATTCCTATCCGACCAGAACGATATCGTCTTATGGCGGCTGCGCGAGCGACTCGTACTGTAGGGCCTCGTCAATGTCATTACCGAGGAACGACACGTGACCGCCTCCCGCATCGCCGCCCGTGTGCACCGTATCAAGCCGTCCCCCAGCAGCGCCGCTTCCGACCGTGCGAACGAGCTTCGCCGGCAAGGCCAGTCGATCATCAACCTGGTGGTGGGCGAGCCGGACTTCGATACCCCGGCGCATATCCGGCACGCCGCCAATGCGGCCATCGAGCGTGGCGAAACGCGCTACACGCAAAACGCCGGCACGCCCCAATTGCGCCAGGCGATCGTCGACAAGCTGGCACGGGAAAACGGCCTGGCTTACACCGCGAACCAGGTACTGGTCACCAGCGGCGCCAAAAGCGCGATCTTCAATGCCTTCGCCGCGACGCTGGGCGCGGGTGATGAAGTGCTGATCCCGGCGCCGTACTGGGTGTCGTACCCCGACATGGTGCTGGCCTGCGAAGGCGAACCCGTGGTCCTCGCCTGCCTGGAGGAACACGCCTTCAAACTGACCCCGGATCAGTTGCGCGCCGCGATCACCGAACGCACCCGCTGGTTACTGCTCAATTCGCCGAGCAACCCGACCGGCGCCAGCTACAACGCCGCCGAACTGCGCGCCCTGGCCGATGTGCTGCTCGACTTTCCCCATGTGTTGCTGATGACCGACGACATCTACGAACACATCCGTTACGAGGGCCTGGAAAACCCGCACATCCTCGCCATCGAACCGGCCCTGGGCGAGCGCAGCGTGGTGGTCAACGGTGTGTCCAAAACCTACGCCATGACCGGCTGGCGCATCGGCTACGCCGCCGGCCCGGCCGACTTGATCGGCGCCATGGCGACCCTGCAATCGCAATCGACCAGCAACGCCTGCTCCATCAGCCAGGCCGCCGCCGTTGAAGCACTCAATGGCGACCAGTCCTTCGTCCAGGCCAGTGTGGAGGTCTACCAACAACGCCGCGACCGCTGCCTGGGGCTGCTCAATGCGATCGACGGCCTCAGTTGCCGTAAGCCCGACGGGGCGTTCTACCTGTATGTGAACTGCTCCGGGTTGCTGGGCCGCTCAACGCCTGAAGGCAAGCGCCTGGACAGCGATTACGACGTGGTCATGTACCTGCTCGAAAGCCAAGGCGTGGCGGTGGTGGCGGGCACGGCGTATGGCCTGGCGCCGTTCTTTCGCATGTCGATCGCCACAGATATCACCACCCTCGATGAAGGCTGCTCGCGCATCGCCGCCGCCGTTGCCGCGTTGCGCTGAGGACTCGATGATGACCGTGGCCACCCACCCTGCCCTGGGCTTCCGCCAAGCCTTGCTGGCGATGCTTGGCATCTCGCTGGTGCTGATGCTCTCGGCCCTCGACCAGACCGTGATCGGTAATGCGTTGCCGAGCATCGTCGCCGAGTTGAACGGGTTCGAGTTGTATGCGTGGGTGGCTACGGGCTACTTGCTGGCCTCGATCGTCACCATCCCGATTTTCGGCCGGTTGGGTGATTACTACGGGCGCAAGCCCTTTGTGCTGGCGGCAACGCTGATCTTCACCCTGGCCTCCCTGGCCTGCGCGCTGGCCACGGACATGCTGTGGCTGGTACTTGGCCGAGCGTTGCAGGGTGTCGGCGGCGGCATGTTGATCGGCACCGCCTTCGCCTGCATCCCCGAGCTGTTCCCCGATACACGCCAACGCCTGCGCTGGCAGATGCTGCTCAGTGCGCTGTTCAGCGTGGTCAACGCCATCGGGCCGGGACTGGGCGGGTATCTGACCGGAGCCTACGGTTGGCGCTCGGTGTTCTACATCAATTTGCCGCTGGGTTGCCTGGCGCTGTTCTTCGCCTGGCGCTACTTGCCGTATTACCGCCCGCTGCAACAAACGAAGATCAGCCTCGACTGGCCCGGCGCCCTGCTGATCGCGCTGGCCCTGGGCAGCCTGCAACTGTTTGTCGAATGGCTGGGGCATGCCAGCCTGATGCTCAGTGCAGCCCTCGGCGTGGGTTGCGGGCTGGCGACACTGGCGCTGTGGCGCTGGGAACGCCGCTGCCGGCATGCGCTGCTGCCCGCGGCGTTGCTCGGGTTGCCGAGCATGCGCCTGCTGTTCGTGCTGTCGATGGCGGCCGGGGCGATCATGTTTTCGTTGTTGTTCTACCTGCCGCTGCTGCTGCAAGGCAGTTATGGCTACTCGCCCCAGGACGCCGGGCTGCTGATTACCCCGCTGGCGTTGAGCATCACCCTGGGCGCCATCGTCAACAGCCGCATCGTCACCCGCTTGCGCAACCCCAACCTGTTGCCACTGGGTGGTTTCGTCGCGCTGCTGCTGGCATGTCTCGGGCTGGCCCTCGCCGGGCGCGCTGCCTCGTTCAACACCCTGCTCGGCTTGATCCTGCTCGCCGGCCTGGGCTTGGGGTTTATCCTGCTCAACCTGACCGTGTTCACCCAGACACTCGCTGAACGGCAGTTCCTCGGGATCGCCACCGCGTTGACCCAATCCCTGCGCCTGGTCGGCGGCCTGCTCGGCACCGCTTCAATGGGCGCGCTGGTCAACCTGCTGTACAGCGCCAACCTGCAACGGGTGTTTGTCGCCCAGGGCCACGCGGACGGCCTGGCGTTATACGCCGACCCGCAAGTGCTGTTGCACCCCGCCGCCGTGCTGCTCGAACACCCGCAATGGCTGAACCTGGCCCGCGATGCCCTGGCCCAATCGGTGGGCGTCGGGCTGCTGCTGTGCGCCGCACTCGGCGTATTCGCGCTGCTCATCCTGTACCGCTTGCCGCCGGTAAAGCTGAACGCCTTACCGGCCACCGTTGCTCCTGAAAAACAATAAAAACCTTAACTGCCGCTTTTGACTGCCTCTTACAACACTTCACAACTCATGGGGATGACTCCGATGGAGCTTTTCAATCGCGCACCTAAAGTAATGGCCGGCATTTGCGGCCTGCTCATCGCTCAACAGGGTTACGCCGCAGGTCTGGTGGAAGACAGCAAGCTCAATGTGCTGGCGCGCAACTTTTTCAGTAACGCCGACAACCGTAGCGGCGCCGCCGACCCCAACTACACCCAGGAATGGGGCCAGGGCTTCATCGCCAACTTTCAGTCCGGCTATACCCAGGGCACGGTCGGCTTTGGGGTGGATGCGATTGGCATGTTCGGTGTCCGATTGGACTCAGGCAAGGGCCGGCACTACAACCCTCAGCACACGGCGTTCAACGGCAACATCTTCCCCACCGACAGTGATGGTCGCGCCGTGGATGAGTTCGGCAGCCTGGGCCTCACGGCCAAGGCGAAATTCTCGAACACCGAGTTGAAATACGGCACGCTGGTGCCGATGTTGCCGGTGGTGATGTCGACCGATCGCATGTTGCAGCAGACGTTCAACGGTGGGCAGATCCAGTCCAAGGACCTCGACAACTTCACCTTCACCCTCGGCCAGTTGGAACACGTCAAGGGCCGCGGCTCGAGCAACCAGATGGGCATGTCGATCCCCGGCGCGAACAACGCGCAGACTGGCGAGTTCGTGAACAAGTTCTACTATGGCGGCGTCGACTACAAAGCCAGCAAAGACCTGACATTGCAGTACTACTACGGCAACCTGCAGGACTTCTACAAACAGAACTTCCTCGGCCTCAAATACGACTGGAAAGTCGGCCCCGGCATCCTGCGCACCGACCTGCGCCACTTCGACAACCGCTCTGACGGCGCCAATGGCAATGACCCGGCGTTCTACACCTTCGGCTATTACGGTAACGGCGTCACCAAGGGCAAAGTCGACAGCCGCCTGAGCAGCGCGCAATTCACCTACCTGGTCAACGGCCATACGATCGCCGCCGGCCTGCAACAAGTCAGCGGCGACAGTGACGCCGTATGGTTGAACCAGGGCGACGGCTCCACGGCCTACTTCATGACCGAATCGATGATCGGCAAGTTCCAGCGCGCCGGCGAAACCACCTGGCAAGTGCGTTACGGTTATGACTTTGCAAACCTGGGCGTGCCTGGCCTGAGTTTCCTGGGCATGTACGAAAGCGGCTCGAATATCCGCACCCCGACAGGCGATAAAACCGAGTGGGAGCGCAATTTGACCGTGAGCTATGTGGTGCAGCAGGGGCCGTTCAAGGATTTGAGCATCGCCCTGCGCCATGCGTCGTTGCGTACCGAAGTTTCCACCCAGCGTGACAGCGATGAGCATCGGGTGATTGTGAGTTACCCGTTGAATATTCTGTAGACGCTGCCGGCGAAAAAAAGAGGGCAACGCGCATCGTTGCCCCCTGATACAACCACCGCCCTGATTCAGGCGGTCCTAGAGCGTGGCGTCGATCTTTTTCGCCGCTGCCTCACTGACCCAGGTGTGCCAGATTTCTGGATGTTCCTTGAAGAACATCCGGGCCAGTTTGGGCGAGTCAATGTGTTCCTTGCTCATACGGGCCAGGTTCTGGTTCAACAGATCAATCGGCAGATTGACCTTCTCCAGCACACCGACCAACTCGGGTGCCTGCTCATGGAACACGCTGGAGAGCCCCACCTTGATGCTGATCTTCTTGTCGACGCCCGGTTTCTCTTCCAACTTGACCAGGTCGACCTGGCCCATTAACGGGGTCGGTGACCAGTAGTAGAACAGTATCGGCTCGCCGCGCTTGTAGCTCGACAGGACGGCCGCATCCAGGGCAGGACCGGTCCCCGGGCGGAAGTTGGTGTAGTTGGCCTCCAGGCCGTAGCTTTTGAGCATCTCGCTGTTTTCCAGCTCGCAGGTCCAACCAGCCGGGCAATTGTAAAAACGCCCTTTGCTCGGTTCTTCCGGGTCCTTGAACAGCGCGGCGTACTGGGGCAGATCCGTGATCTTTTTCAAGTCGGGTGCCTTGGCCTTGAGATTACGCCTGGCATCGCCCTCGACCACATAACGCGGCACGTACCAGCCTTCCGTCGCACCGATGATCGGTGCGCCCACGCCCACGACCTTCCGACTCTGCTCGGCCTTGTTCCAGACTTCACTGCGTCCCACCCACTCTTCCGCCAGCACCTGGATATCGTTGCTGCCCAGGGCGCTCTCCATGGTGATGGAGTTACCCGGCAACGTATCGATCTGACAGCCATAGCCGTCCTTGAGCACAATCTCCAATACCTCGGTGAGCAACATACCGCTTTCCCAATTGAGCCCGGCGAACTTCACCGGTTTGCCGGACTCGCACCAACCGGCCGCCTGGCTCGCGCCACTGGCGGCCAACAGGCCAAGGGAAATCAGGGTGGCGGCCAGGCTATTTTTTTGGATGTTCACAATCGCACGCTCCAACACAGTCAACAGGGTTATGGCAGTGCAAGTCGTTGCCACAACTGTGGCAAACAGTGGTTATCAAGATGAAGCTCAAGCGCCTTGATGTATCGTCGGGAACCAATCTTCGCGCAGTCTCTGACCGGTCTGCATCGCATGCCCTGGATACGGTGGAGAGGTCCTTCCTGGACGCTCGATGTAACGTATATCGTCGCCAAGCCAACGCAGCGACAATACGCGTCGCCGCTGCGCCGACGCATTGCCCCGGGCGCCATGGACCGTGCGGAAATCGAACAGTACCGCGTCACCCGGCTGCATCTGCCACTCGAGCACTTGCATGCCTTGCTCCGAGTCCGGATCGGGGGCGTCGCGGTAGCCATCGGCGTCGCGGTAGAAATCGCTTTGATCGGCCCAATGCACCGGCTTTATGCCTTTCTCCCAACGGTGTGAACCAGCAAGCAGGCGCAGCGTCGACTCGCGTACCGGGTCGACGGGTATCCAGAAGCTGACGTGCTGGTTGCCTTCGACAAAGTAGTAGGGAATATCCTGGTGCCAGGGGGTGGCCTTCTGCGCGCCCGGCTCCTTGACGAGAACATGGTCATGGAAGAACTGTGCCGACTGCGAGCGCATGACAGCCGCAGCAACAGAGGCCGCAGGCGACTCTTCGACCATCGCGCGAAACTCGGGAATGCGTTGCCAGTTGCAATAGTCATCGAAGAAACCGCCCGGTTTGTCATCCTTGTCGATGTAGCGGCTGGCGTAGGTACCCGGCTCGGCAAGGTTGCGCTCGATGCCGGCGGCAATGGTCTCGACCCACTCACTGAAGATGCCCCGCAGGCAAACCGCTCCATCGCGCTGAAAGGCCTCGATGTCTTGTTCAGTGATGGTGAATGAACCGTGTGTCATGACCTGAAACTCCCTCAAGCAAGAAATAAAGGTGGGGCGCAGGGCAAATATTCCATGACATCCAACCAAGATAAAATAATATGTATTGATTTATCACCCAAGAAAATCTTATGAAGTTCAGCCTGCGCCAATTACGTTATGCACTCGCCGCGGCCAAACACGGCAACCTCACGCTGGCGGCCGAGGAGTTGCACGTGTCCCAGCCCTCGGTTTCTACGGCGATTACCGAACTGGAGCAGTTGTTCGACCAGCCCCTGTTCGTTCGCCAACGCGGGCTCGGCGTCGCTCTGACCCCTTTCGGGCGCACGGTCATGGCCCAGGCCAGGCGAGTGCTGGCCGAGGCCAGGGCGTTTTCCGCCATCGGGACGGATGACAGCGACTTTTCCGGAGAGTTGGTGCTGGGGTGCTATGAGGACCTGGCGCCCTATTGCTTGCCGCAGATACTCAGGCGCCTGCAACTGGAACATCCTCAGGTCACGGTGGATATGCGCGAAGGCGGGTTCGAGTACCTCGGCAAGCGCCTAGCCGAAGGCAGCCTGGAATTGGCATTGACCTACGACTTGGGCCTGCCGGCACACATGGGTTGCATCGAGCTGCGCCAATTGAAGGCCCACGCCCTGTTGGCCGCTGATCACCCGCTGGCAAACGAGGCCGATGTGAGCCTCAAGGCGCTCAGCGAATGCAACCTGGTGGTGACCGATCAGATCCACAGCTGGCAGCACGTGCTGGACCTGTTCAACTTCTATGGGCTCACCCCCGCCAGCGTCCAGCGTACCCACAGCTTCGAGTTCCAGCGCAGCCTGGTTGCAAATGGTTTCGGCGTGGCGCTGACCTATACCCGCCCCTTCGGTGACCACAGCTACGACGGCCAACCGCTGGTCTGCCGCCCCGTCCGTGAAGAACTGCCTGCCCAACGCATCGTATTAGCCTACGACCAGCGCTACCCGTTGACGCCACCGGCCGAGGCGTTCAAGCACCAGGCCGTCACCTGGTTCAAAGAACGGCTATCGTTTGCCGCAAGTTGACTGTCATCAGGTAGGGCATGTCATCAGCGCGTTATGACGCGGCGGTCGACATCGATCAGGGCCTCCCTCGTTTCAAGCGCCCGTATTGTTCCAACAACCCAGCCAGTTCCTCGTAGCACGCAGCGAGATGCGGGGCACCCAGCCTGCGCATCGATTTCGCCGTTCGCCGGGCCTGGGCCGCGCTCACTGCGGTGTTCAAGGCATACCTGGACAGTCGCCGAGCGCCCCTTTGCGCGCATTCGGCAATCGCCGACCCCGGCGCCAGTTGGCCGGTCTTGCGTTGCAGCCGCCCCAGGCTCCGGCTCAACTGCAACGACACATAGCCGGCTGGGTCAGCCTGTGGCTGATCTGCGCCCAATAAGGCCAGCAACGACACCATTCGATGTTGTTGCTTCGCCTGCCATCCAAGCCTGTCCAATCGGCTGCCCTGACGCAGCAAGCGTCGTGTGTCCCTCTCCAGCGCCTGCCTGAGTGCCCGTATGGGGCTGGCGGATTTCTTCGGAAACAGTTGGAAAGCCAGCAGGCAAACGGCAAGCGCCACCATCCAGGCCAGTGCTTGATTGGCGAACTCGACAAAGTCGTAGTGCGCCGTCTCCCCGGTGCTGACCAGGGTATTGAACGCGATCAGGTAGGCAATGCCTTGCAGGGCGTGGCGCGGTCGGGTCGTGGCATGCATGCCGAATATCCAGAACGCGGTGAGCACTACGCTGAGCAGCGCAAACCCACTGATGTGAGGCAGCAGCAGAAACTTGCAGGCCGCAGCCGCCAGGATGCCGTAGAGCGTGCCCTTGATAAAACCGCGCATGCCCTGGGTGGGTGCGGCGCTGGTAGCCAGCAATGTGCAACATGGCCCCACGACCGCCAACAGCGTTGGCCCTTGGTCCCAGCCGGTGAGGTACCAGATGGCCGCCGTCGCCAAAATCGCCAGCAACGCTCGCAGGCCGTTGCGCAGCGCGTCCCCATAGTGTCGGTGAAAGCCCACTGCACGGGCAGGCACTTGGGTATTGCGTTGCAGGCTGGCAAAACTCAACAAGGCGCTGCACAGGTCTGCCAAGGATTCATCCAGGTACTCTGCATCGCTCGCGTGCTGCTCAAGATCACCCGCCAGCCAATGTTGCATGGCCCTGACGCGCTCGGCTGCCGTGGAAAAATCCTGCGTGGCGTCGGCCAGCCCTTCGCCCAGCGGTTGCAGCTCCCGGCCAATGCGGGCAATGGCGTGTAATGCAGACCGATGGGACGTACTCTCGGCCAGGACCACGCCCTGCAGGTACGCAAGCCCCGCCTGCAGCGTCGGCAGCCGGGAGCGGATCAGCGCGGACTCGCCCCGGCCGATGCCGAGCAGATCATCTACCTGGCTGATCTCAAGCGAGAGTGGCCCAGCGGCAAGGCTCGGGTGCGCGTCCTGCTCGCCACTCAACCGAATCGCCAGCCAGCGTATCGTGCGGGACGTCACGCTGATGAGCAGCCGATTGAGCTTCTGCTCGACGGTCTTGCGGCTGAACAGCGTCGCCACCAAGCTCAGGCTGAAGACCCCGACTACCACCGCCGTCCCGCGTGTCACGATATGCTCGAAGCTTTGCTCGGGGGCGACAATCGCCGGGCCCAGGGCAAGGCATACGGTGTAACCGGCGACCACGGCCGCGGTAGCGTGATAGTGCCGCAGCACCGTCATGGCACCGACGCAGAGACCGAGCCACACGCCGACCCCAAGGATAAACAGCAGCATTTTCTGGGCGAACAGGGCGGTCAGCACGAAGGCAGCGACGATCCCCACCAGCGTGCCCAGCACACGATGGAAACCCTTGCCGACCACGGCGCCCTGGATCGGGTGAATCAGCAGCAACACCGTCGACGCCGCCGAGAACGGCGCATCCAGGTGCAGTTGCAAGCCCAGCCACAGGGCCAGGGTGGCCGCCGCGACACTGCGCGACACGTAGCCCAGCGTCTGCGGCGTACATGGCAGCGGCAGCCCACTCAACACGCTCAACAGGCGGCCCTTCATCACATAAATGCCTGAAGCCAGCGTGACAGCCGCCAATGTCGCTCGGCGCCGGCCTTACTCACTTCGACACTGGCCGTCATCCCCGCCGCCAACTCCACGCCTGGGGGCACGCTGTCCAATTCAATCCTTACGGGCACCCGCTGGGCGAGTCGTATCCAACTGAACGTCGGGGCCACCTGGGGTAAACCGCCCTCGCTGCGCAGCTCGTTACCATCGGCGATGCCCCGTCCGATACTGGCGACATGGCCTTCAAGCAAAGGCGCAAACCCCATGAGTTTGATCGACGTGGCGGCCCCCAGTCGCACACCGGGGAGCTTGGTTTCTTCAAAGTAAGCAGTGACCCAGAAGCTGTGCGCATCGACCACAAACACATTGGTCGTGCCGGCGACGGCGTAGTCACCTGGCTGCAGGCGCAGTTGAGTCACGTAACCATCGACCGGCGAACGAATGGTCGTACGCTCGAGGTCCAGCTGGGCTTGGGCCAACTGGCTCTGGGCCGCCTCCAGGCGGGCCTTGGCCACCGCCAAGTCCCGCGCCGCGTTATCGGTTTCTTCCCGTGCAATCGCATCGCCGAGTTGGCTGCGGCGCTGGAGCTGTGCCGTACGTTGCGCGAACACGCTACGTGCCTCTGCCAGCTCTGCGGCGCGCTGTTGCTGGGCCAGCAGATAGGCGCGCTGATCGATCCGATACAGCAACGCGCCCTTGGCGACCCACTGGTTATCCCCCACGAGGACGTGTTCGACCTGGCCGGACACCTCCGGGGCCATCCGGATGACATGCGCACTGACACGTCCGTCGCGCGTCCAGGGCGCCAATACGTAGGCTCGCCACAACTGCGTACAGAACAGCAGCGCAACCAGCCCCAGTACCAGCGTGGCGAGCGTCTTGAAGAGGTTATTGATAGACATGGCGCCTCGCTTAGACCATCAGGACTAACGTCGAAAGGATGATGAGCGAGACAAAAAAACGCGCCAGGCTCGGGTGCCAGGCCCACTCCAGCCAGCGGCGGATGGTGCGTTCCAGCAGCCCGTAGACCAGGGCTGAAACCCCCAGGTAAACCAGCAAAGGCGGAATATAGAGGTTGGCAATCGTGATTTCGCTGAGCATCGGTGGGTCTCGCCGTCGACCATCAACGCGATGGCCTTGCTGACGATGTTAGGTAATACGCACCCTTGCCGATATTGAGTATGCTGCCAGAATATAATCAAATTCAGCCAAGTTGCGGTGATGGGGCATGCACGAGACAAATCACGCCACGATTGAACAGTTCGAACTCGATCGCCTCGACCAACCTGCCGTGGCATTGATGCTGGGCGCCCAGCGCAACGACACCGAGTTTCCCGTACACACCCACCGCAAAGGCCAGCTGGTAGTGGCTTATCACGGCGGCATCGTGTGCACGGTGGAGGATGGGGTGTGGATGGTGCCGTCAGGGTTCGGCGTGTGGATTCCGGGTGGCGTGGCCCACAGCAACCGGGTCACGGCCAACGGTAAAGTCGGCTTTGTTTTTGTGGAGCCCGGCGCGGCGGCGCTACCGCAACAGTGCTGTACGTTGGTGCTGTCACCGCTGATCCTGGAGCTGATCCTGCACCTCAGCGCCCAGGCCCAGGACTACCCGCCAGCGTGTGCCAACGCGCGATTGGCCAGTGTGCTGCTCGAACAGCTGGAACTTGCCCCGACGGAACAGTTGTACCTGCCGCTGCCCGCGACGGCCCAGTTGCGCGTGATCGCGCGCGGGTTGGCCCAGGACCCGTCCAACCGCTGCACCATGGCCCAGTGGGCACGCCAAGTGGCCATGAGCGAGCGCTCCCTGGCCCGCCTGGTCAAACGTGAAACCGGGCTGACCTTCGGTCAGTGGCGCAAGCAATGGCAAATTATCGTAGCGCTGCAAAGCCTGGCCGAAGGCGAGTCGGTACAGCGCACCGCTGAAGCGCTTGGCTATGAGTCGGTCAGCTCATTCATCAGCATGTTCCGCAAGACCCTGGGCACGTCGCCGGCACGTTATATCCGCGCCACGGCCATGCCGGCCTCGCGCGCGCAGCCCTGACGCACGCCTCCAGCCCACCCGCAAGCCCAGTGATCATCGCTGGGCGGTCCGCGCTCATTGGCGCTCCCTCGCCCTGCTGAGCCAGGCGTCCCGAGCACACGCCTCGCCCCCCCTGAAAAGGTGCACCACCTGACCTTTTGTCGCGGTATTTATCGACGGCCCATCGCTGGCTCTTGCACTTAAGGTATTATGGTATACCATCATACACGGACCCACTCACACCCGACGGAGCAGCTCATGAGTTTCGAAATCCGCAAGATCGTCAGCTACGTAGAAGAAACCTTTATTGAAGGCGGCAAGGCCTCTGACACTCCCGTCACCATGGTTGGCCTGGCGGTCGTGTTGAAAAACCCCTGGCTGGGTCGCGGGTTTGTCGAAGACCTGAAACCGGAGATCCGTGCCAACTGCTCGGACCTCGGTGCACTGATGGTAGAGCGCCTGGTGGGCATCATTGGTGGCGCGCAGAAGATCGAAGCCTACGGCAAGGCCGCCGTGGTCGGGGCTGACGGCGAGATCGAACACGCGTCGGCGATCATCCATACCCTGCGCTTCGGCAACCACTATCGTGAAGCGGTCAAGGCCAAGAGCTACCTGAGCTTCACCAACAAGCGCGGTGGCCCGGGCACGTCGATCCAGATCCCGATGATGCACAAGGACGACGAAGGCCTGCGCTCGCACTACATCACCCTGGAAATGCAGATCGAAGACGCGCCGCGCGCCGATGAAATCGTGGTGGTGCTGGGCTGCGCAGACGGTGGCCGCCTGCACCCGCGCATCGGCAACCGTTACATCGACCTCGAAGAGCTGGCGGCGGAAAAAACCCAGTAAGCCAAGACCGTCACTCCAACAAAAAAGGCATGCAGGAGCGCTCCATGATTCGGCTCACCGCTGAACGTACCCCGGCTGGCACCAGTTACCTGGCGACCGGCCAAGGCCAGCCTGTGGTTTTGATCCACGGCGTGGGCCTGAATAAAGAGATGTGGGGCGGCCAGGTGGTTGGCCTGGCCACCCATTACCGCGTGATCACCTATGACATGCTCGGCCATGGCGCCAGCCCGCGCCCGGACAGCGGCACACCGCTGCTCGGTTATGCCGACCAACTGCTGGAGCTGCTCGATCACCTGCAATTGCCCCTGGCGACGGTGATCGGTTTCTCAATGGGCGGCCTGGTGGCGCGCGCCTTTGCCCTGCACTACCCGGAACGCCTCAACAGCCTGGTAGTGCTCAACAGCGTGTTCAACCGCAGCCCCGAACAGCGCGCCGGGGTGATTGCGCGCACCGCCCAGGCCGCCGAGCATGGGCCGGATGCCAATGCCGAAGCGGCCCTCTCGCGCTGGTTCAGCCGTGAATACCAGGCGGCCAACCCGGCGCAGATCGCCGCGTTGCGCCAGACCCTGGCCGGTAACGACCCCCAGGGCTACCTGACCACCTACGAGCTGTTCGCGACCCAGGACATGTACCGCGCCGACGACCTGGGCAGCATCCAGGTGCCGACCCTGGTGGCCACCGGCGAGCTGGACCCCGGCTCGACACCGCAGATGGCCCGCCAATTGGCGGAGCGTATTCCCGGCGCAACCGTGGCGGTATTGCCCGAGCAACGGCATATGATGCCGGTTGAATCGCCGCGCCTGGTCAACCAGCTGCTGCTGGACTTCCTCCAGACGGCGCACTCCCAACAACACCCGATAAAGGGGATCGTGGCATGACGCTTGAACGCTTCCAGATGTGCATCGGCGCAGAATGGGTCGATGCCTTGTCCGGCAAGACCTTTGACAGCCTCAACCCGGCCCTGGCCGAACCTTGGGCACAGTTGCCCGATGCCGATGAAGCCGACGTGGAACGCGCGGTGCAGGCTGCGCAACAGGCCTTCGACAGCCCGGCCTGGCGCGGCCTCACCGCCACCGCGCGGGGCAAACTGCTGCGCCGCCTGGGTGACCTGATCGCCGACAACAAGGAACGCCTGGCGCAGCTGGAAAGCCGCGACAACGGCAAGCTGATCCGCGAGACCCGTGGCCAGGTCAGTTACCTGCCGGAGTTCTTCCATTACACCGCAGGCCTGGCCGACAAACTCGAAGGCGGCACCCTGCCCCTGGACAAGCCCGACCTGTTTGCCTACACCGTGCATGAACCCATGGGCGTGGTCGCCGCGATCATTCCCTGGAACAGCCCGCTGTACCTCACGGCGATCAAGCTGGCGCCGGCCCTGGCGGCGGGCAACACCATCGTGATCAAGCCGTCGGAACATGCCTCGGCGACCATCCTCGAACTCGCGCGCCTGGCCCTTGAAGCCGGGATTCCGCCGGGCGTGGTCAACGTGGTGACCGGCTACGGCCCAAGCACCGGGGCCGCCCTCACCCGCCATCCGCTGGTGCGCAAGATCGCCTTTACCGGCGGTGCAGCCACGGCGCGCCATGTGGTGCGCAGCAGTGCCGAGAACTTCGCCAAGTTATCGCTGGAGCTGGGCGGTAAATCACCGAATATCATCTTTGCCGACGCCGACCTCGACAGCGCCATCAACGGCGCGATTGCCGGGATCTACGCCGCCTCCGGGCAGAGCTGCGTCTCCGGTTCGCGCCTGCTGGTACAGGACGAGATCTACGACGAATTCGTCGAGCGCCTGGTGGAGCGCGCCCAGCGCATTCGCATCGGCAACCCCCAGGAAGATGCCAGCGAGATGGGCCCCATGGCCACTGCGCAGCAACTGGCCGTGGTCGAGGGCCTGGTGGCCGACGCCATCGCCGAAGGCGCGCGCCTGCGCACCGGCGGCAAGCGCCCGCAGAACCTGGGGGCCGGCTGGTTCTATGAGCCGACCCTGTTCGAGTGCGACCGCAACTCGATGAAGATCATGCAGGAAGAAGTCTTCGGCCCGGTGGCCTCGGTGATCCGCTTCAAGGACGAAGCCGAAGCCCTGGCGATCGCCAACGACTCGCAGTTCGGCCTCGCCGCCGGCATCTGGACCCGCGACCTGGGCCGCGCTCACCGCCTGGCCCGGGACGTGCGCTCGGGGATCATCTGGGTCAACACCTACCGCGCCGTCTCGGCCATGGCGCCCATCGGCGGCTTCAAGAACAGCGGCTACGGACGCGAAAGCGGCATCGATTCGGTGCTGGCCTACACCGAGCTGAAGACGGTGTGGATCAACCTCTCCCAGGCGCCCATGCCTGATCCTTTTGTGATGCGTTAAGAGACCCCGACCATGATCGAACCCGGCATTTACAAAGACGTCATGAGCTCGTTCCCCTCCGGCGTCACGGTGGTCACCACCCTGGACCCGGACGGCGGCATCGTGGGCATTACCGCCAGCGCGTTCAGTGCGCTGTCGATCGACCCGGCCCTGGTGCTGTTCTGCCCCAACTACGCTTCGGACACCTACCCGGTGCTGCGCGACAGCAAGCGCTTTGCGATTCACTTGCTGTCGGCCGACCAAACCGCCGAAGCCTATGCCTTCGCCAGCAAGGGCAAGGAAAAGGCCAAGGGCATCGAGTGGCACCTCAGCGACCTGGGCAACCCGTTGCTGGCCAAGGCCACGGCGATCATCGAGTGTGAGTTGTGGCGCGAATACGATGGCGGTGATCACGCGATCATCGTCGGCGCAGTGAAGAACCTGATCCTGCCCGAGCAACCGGTCACGCCGATGATCTACCACAAAGGCAAGCTGGGCCCGCTGCCCACCCTGGCCTGAGGAGCACAGTACGATGAGCAACGACAAATATGAGCAGGGCCTGAAAATCCGCACCCAGGTGCTGGGCGAAGCCTATGTGCAGCGCTCCCTCGAGAATGCCGACGATTTCACCCGGCCCTTGCAGGAGATGGTCACCGAGTACTGCTGGGGCCATGTGTGGGGCCGTGAGGGTTTGTCGCTTAAAGAACGCAGCATGATAAACTTGGCAATGATTTCGGCCCTCAATCGACCTCACGAGCTCAAGCTGCATGTACGTGGCGCCTTGCGTAACGGGCTGAGTCGTGAACAAATACGCGAAATTCTGCTTCAGGTCGGCATTTATTGCGGGGTTCCCGCCGCCGTGGACAGCTTCCGGCTGGCCCGGGAAGCTTTCGCCGAAGCCGATGCAGAGGCCACCCGTTAACCCTTGGCTGTTTTGATCGATCGAGCACCGCTGCCGGTGCTCGTTTTGCAGGGACAGCCACCTTCAGAGCAGACCCCATGAAACGCCTGCCACTCGACGACAGCTTCAAGGTCAATCACAACCCGGTCACCCTGCGCGAAATCGTGCTGGAGAAACTGCGCAGCGCCATCATGAACTTCCAGCTCCTGCCGGGCGACCGCCTGGTAGAACGCGACCTGTGTGATCGCCTGGGCGTCAGCCGCACGTCGGTGCGCGAAGCCCTGCGTCACCTGGAGTCCGAGGGCCTGGTGGAGTTTGCCGATGCCAAAGGCCCGCAGGTCGCGATCATCACCCTGGCCGACGCGGTCGACATCTATGAACTGCGCTGCGTGCTCGAAGGCTTGATCGTGCAGTTGTTCACCCTGCGCGCCAAGGCCAAGGACATCAAGGCCCTGGAAAAAGCCCTGGAGGAGAACCGCAAGGCCCTCAAGGACGGCGAACTGCAACAGGTGATCGACTCGGTGCAAGGCTTCTACGACGTCTTGCTCGAAGGCTCCGGCAACCACGTGGCGGCCACGCAACTGCGCCAGTTGCAGGCGCGTATCAGCTACCTGCGCGCCACCTCGGTGTCCCAGGAAAACCGCCGCGGCGCCAGTAACCAGGAAATGGAACGCATGGTCCAGGCAATCAAGAGCGGCGATCCGCTCGCGGCGCACCAGGCCTGTGTCGATCACGTGCGCGCAGCCGCTGCCGTGGCCCTGGATTACCTCAAGCGCAAGCAGGAAGAGACCGGCAAGATTCCAGAGATCACCCTGCCCATCGCGCTCAAAGAACCGCGCATAGGCCACTGACCATGTTCAGCCCAAGCTATTGCCCGAAATGCGGCGGCAGTGACCTCGGTCGCCAGTTGCCACCGGGCGATACGCATGAGCGCCTGATGTGCCGGGGTTGCGGCTATATCCACTACATCAACCCCAAGATCATCGCCGGCTGCATCATCGAGCAGGACGGCAAATACCTGCTGTGCCAACGGGCAATCCCGCCCCGTCCCGGCACCTGGACCCTACCGGCCGGCTTCATGGAAGGCGGCGAGACCACTGAACAAGCCGCGTTGCGCGAAGTCTGGGAAGAAAGCGGCGTGCGCGCGGAAATCGTCTCGCCCTACTCGATCTTCAGCGTGCCGACGATCAGCGAGGTGTACATCATCTTCCGCGCCATCGCGCTGGAGATCACCGGCCAGTTCGGCCCGGAAACCCTCGACTACCGGTTCTTCGCACCCGAGGACATTCCCTGGGACAGCATCTACTACCCGGCGATCCGGCAGATCCTCGAACGGTATATCGAGGAACGCCAGGCCGGGGTGTATGGCATCTACATCGGCAATGACGACAGCGGCAAGATCCACTTTATCCGCTGATCTCACAGCCAAACACCGGACCAAATGTGGGAGGGGCGGTGCGACGATTCGACTTGCCCCCGATAGCAGTGTGTCAGCCGCTGAATAAGGTGACTGACCCACCGCCATCGGGGGCAAGCCCCCTCCCACACTGGCCCGCTGTTGGCAGGTAGAAAGCAGCCCGGCGGTAGATCGCATGGATACCACCAATCCCCTGTGGGAGATGTCGAGCTTTAGCGAGGCTTCGAAGGCGGCGGCACGGTTGGCAGAGAGGTTGGCTGACCCACCGCCATCGGGGGCAAGCCCCCTCCCACATTTGGTCCTATGTTTGGCCTGATGACCTAAGGCGCCAGCCCTTCCACGATGACGATCTGCGCCATCCCCGCCCCTTCACGGTACCCCTTCGCCTCCTGATATTCAGCAGACTCGTAGCACGCCACCGCCTGCTCGTAGCTATCGAACTCGATCACCACATTGCGCTGCCGTGCCGGCCCGCCTTCCATCGCCTCGCTGCGCCCGCCCCTGGCCAGGAACCGCCCGCCAAACTTGGCAAACGCTGCCGGTGCGCGTTGGGTGTACTGCGTGTACTGCTCTGCGTCGGACACATCCACATGGGCAATCCAGTAAGCCTTCATCGTGACATCCTCTCGTTGAGTTTTTTGTGGTATACCATAATACATACAACCAACAAAACGAGCACACTGACATGCCCTTCAACAGCATCGCAGACATCATCGAAGACTATCGCCAGGGCAAGATGGTGCTCCTGGTGGACGACGAAGACCGGGAAAACGAAGGCGACCTGTTGCTGCCCGCTGCCTGCTGCACCGCCGAGACTATCAGTTTCATGGCTCGCGAAGCCCGTGGCTTGATTTGCCTGACCCTGACCGACGAACACTGCCAGCGCCTGGGCCTCGAGCAGATGGTGCCGAGCAATGGCAGCGTGTTCAGTACGGCGTTCACCGTGTCCATCGAAGCCGCCAGCGGCGTGACCACCGGCATCTCTGCCGCCGACCGCGCGCGCACCGTGGCGGCGGCCGTTGACGTCAATGCCGGGCCCGCCGACATCGTGCAACCGGGGCATATCTTCCCGTTGCGCGCCAAGGACGGCGGCGTATTGACCCGCGCCGGCCACACCGAAGCCGGCTGCGACCTGGCGCGCCTGGCCGGGCACACACCGGCCTCGGTGATCGTTGAAGTGATGAACGACGACGGCACCATGGCGCGCCGCCCCGACCTGGAAATTTTCGCGCGCAAACATGGGATCAAGATCGGCACCATCGCCGACCTGATCCACTACCGCCTCAGCACCGAGCGTACCGTGGTGCGCATTGGCGAACGGGATTTGCCCACGGTGCATGGCACGTTCCGCCTGATCACCTTCGAAGACCGCATCGACGGCGGCGTGCACATGGCAATGGTCATGGGCCAGTTGCGCCGCGATACCCCTGCGCTGGTGCGCGTGCATGTGATCGACCCGCTGCGCGACCTGGTCGGCGCCGACTACAGCGGCCCGTCCAACTGGACCCTGTGGGCCGCGTTGCAACGCGTCGCCGCCGAAGGCTGCGGCGTGGTGGTGGTGCTGGCCAACCATGAGTCGTCCCAGGCGCTGTTGGAACGTGTGCCGCAACTGACCCAGGCGCCACGCCAGTTCAACCGTTCGCAGTCGCGCATCTATTCGGAAGTGGGTACCGGGGCGCAGATCTTGCAGGACCTCGGCGTCGGCAAGCTGCGTCACCTCGGCCCGCCCCTCAAATACGCCGGGCTGACCGGCTACGACCTGGAGGTGGTCGAGAGCATTCCCTTCACCGAATGACGGATAACCGGTAAGGCAAAATGCTTGCACAAAGTTTGGAATACCATAATATGATATTCCATAGACCGAACGCTTTCGCCAAGTGCGCCCGCCAGGGATAGCACCAATAACAGCCCTTGGCACGGTCGCCTTTTGGGGCCCCGACTGAGGCCCTGATTGACCTACTGCTCCCGATAGGCGGGCATTACCAGCCCGCTCAATAACAAAACAAATGAGGGCGTGAACATGGTGTTGAACAAACGTACAACCGCGGTGCTGTTTGCCGGTTTACTGGCGACGGCCACCCACGCGGCCCTGGCGGCCGAAAGCATCAATTTCGTGAGCTGGGGCGGTAGCACCCAGGATGCGCAGAAGCAGGCCTGGGCCGACCCGTTCAGCAAGGCCAGCGGCATTACCGTGGTCCAGGATGGGCCCACCGACTACGGCAAACTCAAGGCCATGGTCGAAAGCGGCAACGTGCAGTGGGACGTGGTGGATGTCGAGGCCGACTTCGCCTTGCGCGCCGCCGCCGAAGGCCTGCTCGAACCCCTGGATTTCTCGGTGATCCAGCGCGACAAGATCGACCCGCGCTTCGTCTCCGACCATGGCGTGGGCTCGTTCTTCTTCTCCTTCGTGCTCGGCTACAACGAAGGCAAGCTCGGCGCCAGCAAGCCCCAGGACTGGACCGCGCTGTTCGACACCAAGACCTACCCCGGCAAACGCGCCCTCTACAAATGGCCGAGCCCTGGCGTGCTCGAACTGGCCCTGCTCGCCGACGGCGTACCGGCCGACAAGCTCTACCCGCTGGACCTGGACCGCGCCTTCAAGAAACTCGACACCATCAAGAAAGACATCGTCTGGTGGGGCGGCGGTGCACAGTCTCAGCAACTGCTGGCCTCCGGCGAAGTCAGCATGGGCCAGTTCTGGAACGGTCGCATCCACGCCCTGCAGGAAGACGGCGCGCCAGTGGGCGTGAGCTGGAAGCAGAACCTGGTGATGGCCGACATCCTCGTCGTGCCTAAAGGCACGAAGAACAAAGCCGCCGCGATGAAGTTCCTGGCCAGTGCCAGCAGCGCCAAAGGCCAGGCCGACTTTTCCAACCTGACCGCCTATGCTCCAGTGAACATCGACAGTGTGCAGCGCCTCGACTCGGTGCTGGCGCCGAACCTGCCGACCGCCTACGTCAAGGATCAGATCACCCTCGATTTCGCCTACTGGGCCAAGAACGGTCCGGCCATTGCGACACGGTGGAATGAATGGCTAGTCAAATGAAAATGACGGCAACCACACCGACCGGGAGCGCCCTCGGCGCTGCCGGCGCGGTTTCCTCCAAGGCCGGTGCGCCGGCCCTGGCGCAGCGCTGGCGGGGGTCGAGCAACCTGATCCCGGCCCTGCTGTTCCTCGGCCTGTTCTTCCTGGCGCCGCTGATCGGCCTGCTGCTGCGTGGCGTGCTGGAGCCGGTGCCGGGCCTGGGCAACTATGAACAACTGTTTGCCAACTCGGCCTATGCACGGGTGCTGCTCAACACCTTTTCGGTGGCGGGCCTGGTGACCCTGTTCAGCCTGCTGCTGGGCTTCCCGCTGGCCTGGGCGATTACCCTGGTGCCGCGCGGCTGGGGGCGCTGGATCCTGAACATCGTGCTGCTGTCGATGTGGACCAGCCTGCTCGCCCGCACCTATTCCTGGCTGGTCTTGCTGCAAGCCTCCGGGGTGATCAACAAGGCGCTGATGGCGATGGGCATCATCGATCAGCCGCTGGAGATGGTGCACAACCTCACCGGCGTGGTGATCGGCATGAGCTACATCATGATCCCATTCATCGTGCTGCCGTTGCAGGCGACCATGCAGGCCATCGACCCGATGATCCTGCAGGCCGGCTCGATCTGCGGCGCGAGCCCGTGGACCAACTTCTTCCGGGTGTTTCTGCCGCTGTGCCGGCCGGGGTTGTTTTCAGGCGGCCTGATGGTGTTCGTGATGTCCCTCGGTTACTACGTCACCCCGGCGCTGCTCGGCGGTGCGCAGAACATGATGCTGCCCGAGTTCATCATCCAGCAGGTGCAATCGTTCCTCAATTGGGGCCTGGCCAGTGCCGGCGCCGCGTTGCTGATCTTCATCACCCTGGTGCTGTTCTACTTCTACCTGAAGCTTCAGCCGGAATCCCCGGTTGGCGCCAGCAACGCGAGGTAAGCCGTCATGCTCCTGACTCCCAATGCCATGAGCCGCAGGATGCGCTTGGGCCTCTACACCACCACCGGCTTGATCGGCCTGTTCCTGCTGCTGCCGATCGTGTTCATCGTGCTGCTCTCGTTCGGTTCGTCGCAATGGCTGGTGTTCCCGCCACCGGGCTGGACGCTGAAATGGTATGGCCAGTTCTTCTCCAACGCCGACTGGATGAATGCCGCGATGGCCAGCCTCAAGGTGGCGGTGCTGACCACCGTGTTCGCCGTCGCCCTGGGCCTGCCCACCGCGTTTGCCCTGGTGCGCGGGCGTTTCCCCGGCCGTGAGCTGCTCTACGGCCTGTTCACGCTGCCGATGATCGTGCCGCTGGTGATCATCGCCGTGGCGGTGTACGCGCTGTTCCTCAAGCTCGGCTACACCGGCACGATGTTCGCCTTTGTGGTCAGCCATGTGATCGTCGCGCTGCCGTTCACGATCATCTCGATCATCAACTCGCTGAAGCTGTTCGACCAGTCGATCGAAGACGCGGCGGTGATCTGCGGCGCCTCGCGTTTGCAGGCGGTGTTCAAGGTGACCTTTCCGGCGATTCGCCCAGGAATGGTGGCCGGTGCGCTGTTTGCCTTTCTGGTCTCGTGGGACGAGGTGGTGCTCAGCGTGATGATGGCCAGCCCGACCCTGCAAACCCTTCCCGTGAAAATGTGGACCACTCTGCGCCAGGACCTTACGCCTGTGATCGCCGTCGCTTCGACGCTGCTGATCGGCCTCTCGGTACTGGTCATGGTGATTGCCGCCGCCGTTCGCCGGCGTACCGAAACCCGCGCCTGAGCGCCGAGGAGAAGAACATGAGTGCAGTGATCAACGATGTCGCGCGAAGCCATGGCCAACCCCTGGTCAGCCTGCGCAACCTGAACAAGCACTACGGCGAATTTGCCGCCGTCGACAACATTTCGCTGGATATCAAGGACGGCGAATTCCTCACCTTCCTCGGCTCCAGCGGCTCGGGCAAAAGCACCACGCTGTCGATGCTCGCCGGTTTTGAAACACCGAGCAGCGGCGAGATCCTGGTGAGCGGCCAATCGCTGGTCAACGTACCGCCGCACAAGCGCGACATCGGCATGGTGTTCCAGCGTTACTCGCTGTTCCCGCACCTATCGGTACGCGACAACATCGCCTTCCCCCTGGCGATTCGCAAACTGGCCAGTGCCGAACGCGAGAAGCGCGTCGACGCCATGCTCAAGCTGGTGCAGCTTGAGCAATTTGCGCATCGCCGCCCTTCGCAACTGTCCGGCGGCCAGCAGCAACGGGTCGCCATCGCACGCGCGCTGGTGTACGAGCCGCGCATCCTGCTGATGGACGAACCCCTCGGCGCCCTCGACAAGAAGCTGCGTGAAGACCTGCAGGACGAACTGCGCCAACTGCACCGGCGCCTGGGCATCACCATCGTCTACGTGACCCACGACCAGGAAGAAGCCATGCGCCTGTCCCAGCGCATCGCGATTTTCAGCCACGGCAAGATCGTCGGCCTGGGCAGCGGCTTCGACCTCTATCAGAACCCGCCGAACGCCTTTGTCGCGTCGTTCCTCGGCAACTCCAACTTCCTCAAGCTCAAGGCCCAGGGCAATGCAGCGGCGTCGTTCGAAGGCCAATCCCTGTCGATCCGCCTGACCAGCGGCCTGCACACCGAGCAGGAGGTACTGCTGATGGTGCGCCCGGAAAAAGCCCTGGCGCTGAGCGTCGAACAGGCCACCGCACAGCCCTTGGCCGCCGGTTGGAATGAAGTGTCGGCCATCGTCGGTGAAGTGCTGTTCCTCGGCGAAAGCCAGACCTGCACGGTGAAAACCCTCGGCGGCACGTCGATGACGGTCAAGGCACTGTCTGCCGCGGGCATGCCCCTCAAGGCCGGCGACCCGGTGCGCGTGCGCTGGGCCACGGCGGATGCGTGTGTGTATACCGAATGGGCTGAAAGCGACCTGAACAAGGCCGCCGGCGCGCACTGAGTCACCCTTGTGGGAGGGGGCTTGCCCCCGATGGCTGTGGGTCAGCCAAAGATGCATCCACTGACACTCCGCCATCGGGGGCAAGTCGAATCGTCGCACCGCCCCTCCCACATTTGAACGGCGTTTACCCGTTAAAGCTTGCGCTCGAAAATCGCCCCCTCGATCCCCAGCACCTCGCGGGTATCGGCATAAATCCCCACGCCCTTCTCCCACACGTGCTTGATCGAGCGGTCGGCGCAGCGGATCTGGTAATTGAGCTCGAACGGCTCATGCCGCGACAGCGCATATTGCACCTCGCGCCATACGTAGTCGGCATCCTGCGCCAGGATCAGGCTGTTGTAGGTGAACTCATGGTTGTCCACCAGGCGCTCGGCGGGGTAGCCGGTCAACTCCAGGCAGCCGGCGCTGACGAATTCCATGGTCCAGTCGCGGTTGTTGCGCCCGCGGTAGATCAGCCCCGGCATGCTGTCGAGCAGGCTCATGCTGCTGCGCTGGCTGGCCTGCAAGGCAATTTCACGGCGTTTATGCGCGGTGATGTCGCTGGCCACCAGATAGAACCCCTGGGGGCCGCGCTTGAGGCTGATCTCGAACCAGCGCAGCTCGCCGCTGGGGTGCACGAAGCGCAGACGCTGGTTGAACGAGGTCTCGGGGCGGCGGCGCAGTTCATTCAGGGCCTGGCGCCATAGTGGGCGGTCTTCCTGGTGCACATAGTCCATCAGGTTGCGCTCGGCACCCGGCGGCCCCATCAGCTCGGCCCAGGCCAGGTTGAAGTGGGCGATCTGGCCGTTGTCGCGCAGTTGCAATAAGGCGGCGGGAAAGCAATCCATCAGATCAATCGGCAGGGGCGCAAACGCTTCAGGGCTATCCCTCATTTAATGGCGCTCCTCGTGTTTCATCAAGGCGCCGCTGTGCACCCAGGCCGCCAGCTCCAGCCGTGAATGCAGGCCAAGCTTCTGCAACAGGCTGCGCACGTAGATTTTCACCGTGCCGTCGCTGATCCCCAGTTCCCGGCCGATCTGTTTATTGCTCATGCCGGCGGCGATCAGCGCCAGGGTCTGGCCTTCGCGTTCGGTGAGGTTTTCGCTGCCCGCGGCCTCACACGCCGGCGCAGGCTCGGCCTGGTCGGCGAGCAAGGCAATCAGGGTCGAGTCCAGCACGATCGCGCCCTTGTGACAGTTGCGCATATACGCCAGCAACGCCTCGGGCTCGGTTTCCTTGAGCACATAGCCGCTGGCGCCCAGGCGCAAGGCGGTGAGCAGCTCGGCGCGGTCCATCGAGGCGGTGAGCACCACCACCTGACACTCCAGGCGCAACTGGCGCAGTTCATCCAGCACCTGCAAACCGCTGAGGCCGGGCATGTGCAGGTCGAGCAGGACCTGTTGCGGCGTCAGGCTCACGGCCAGGTTAATGCCTTCACGGCCACTGGCTGCCTGCCCCACCACTTCAAAGTCGTCGCTGGCGTCGAACAACTGCGCCAGGCCCTTGCGAAACAATGGGTGATCATCGATCAGTAATAAGGTCGTGCAATCCATCGAGGCTCCCCTGTGGCAGGTCGTGGTGGCGGCGCAGGCCAAGGTGCACGCGCACCCCGTGCGGGCGGATCGTTTCAATGCTCAGGCGCGCGCCGAGGCTGGCGGCGCGCTCGCGGATAATCGCCAGGCCGAAATGATTATGTTCGTCGGATGCCGGGCTCAGGCCGATGCCATCGTCTTCCACCGACACTGAAGCGTCGCCGTCCTGGGTCTGGCGCAGCTCAATGCGCACGTGCCGCGCGTGGGAATGGCGCACGGCATTGGCCAGGGCCTCGCGAATGATCTGCAAGACCTGCAATTCGGTTTCCGGGCCCAGGGCATCGTCCGGCAGGCGGTTGTCCAGTTCGAACACGATGATGCAACGCCGCGAGAACTCCGCCACCGAATCGGCCAGGGCCTGGCGCAGCGAGCGCCCGTCCATGGTCAGGCGCGCACTGGTGATCAGCTCGCGCACCTGGCGTTGCAACTGGCTCAGGCCGGCACACAGGTCGTGCAGGGCTGGCGCGCCCAACTGCGACTGCAACCCATGGGCCTGGAACGACAGGTAACCCAACTGCTGCGCCACCGAATCGTGCAGCTCACGGGCCAGGGCACCGTGGCGGGAGGTCGCCTGTTTGCGCTGCTGCTCACGGGCGTGGCCGCGCAGGCGCACGGTTACGCCGACGGCCTGCGCTGCCTCTTCCAACAACTGGCGCCAGCTGGCACCGGCTCGCCTGGGCGTGTCGAGCAGCAACACGCCCTTCTGGCCCTCGGGCAAGGCGCACACCAGGCGATGCACACCGCGTTGCCGGCACGGGCCGCAGGCCTGGGGCGTTTGCGCCACAGCTGCATTGCGCCAGGGGCAGGTCGCGGCGTCCTGGCAGCCTTCGATCAAAGCGCGGCGTGTCGGGCTGAGGTCTTCGCCGCCGAGGATCAGGTTGAGCCTGGCGCGGGGTAGCAGTGCGTCGAAACGGTCCAGGAAATCCGACAAGGCACCGTCAGCGTGCAGGGGCAACCCGGCCAACAGCCGGCGCACGCTGCGCGCCTGTTCGCGGCGCACAGGCCCCAACCAGAGCGGCCACCATTGCGGTCGTATTCGCACTCTTCGATAACTCCCCGTCCCGTTGCTCGGCGTGACCTCAAGCCCAGCAACTTCCATGCCCCGAACGCCCTTGGGGCAAGGCTTATCTCCAAAGGCATAGCCCTTTTTCCAGATTGAGAAGATTTTCCCCATAGGAAAGTATCTCTCCCAACAGGAAACAAAACGCACCTTGGAGGAGCCCGCATGACGCACACCCTCAGCCGCCCCATCGTGGTGATGCAATCGGCGACCGCCTGCACGGAGGTGGTCGCCACGCTGGACCAGCCGGTACTGCTGAACGGCGAACAACCCGACTTCGCGCGCCGCTTGCAACAGGCATTGAGCAGCGCCACCGTGGGGTGCCGGCTTTACCTGCTGGGAGATGAAGCCTTTGTCTGGCGTATCCATGCGCAAGCCCGCGCCGCTGGCCTGGAAGACGACGAGATCAGCATGACCTGCGCCACGCCCGGCCTACGCCAGGTGTATTGCGCCCACTGTGGCCTGACCCAGGCTGCCGGGCCAGCGCCCTCATTGAACTGCATCGGCTGCCACGTCGGGCTTGAAGTGCGTACGCATTTCTCTCGGCGCCTGGGGGCTTACCTCGGCGTGTGCCACAACCCCGACCAGCCCTATGCAGGGTTCCAGCCATGAGCGCGGCCCTCAAGGTTCAGGTCAGCGCCGCAAGAATGCTCACGCCGGTGGTGCGCGAACTCACCCTGACCGCCTGCGACGGTACCCTGCCCGGCTTCTCGCCCGGCAGCCATGTGCAAGTGCATCTGCCGCTGGCCGACGGCACGGTGCGCAACGCCTATTCGCTGACCAGCGACCCGGCGCACCTGCACCACTACCGCATCGCCGTGCGCCTGCAAGACGCTTCGCGTGGCGGCTCGCAGTACCTGCATCGGCAGGTGCAGGTCGGCGACACCTTGCAGCTCTCGCCGCCGGCCAATCTGTTCGCGCCCCACGGCACCGCGCGCCGGCATATCCTCATCGCTGCCGGTATCGGTATCACGCCGTTCATGGCCTATATCGCCGCGCTGGAACAGCAGCAGGCCGACTTCGAACTGCATTACCTGTTCCGCCCAGGCCTCAGCGACGCCTATCTCGACGAGTTGCAACAACGCCTCGGCCCGCGCCTGCACAGCTACGAACGGCGCCCGGACCTGAACCGGATCCTCGCCAACCGGCCACTGGGCAGCCACGTCTACAGCTGTGGCCCGCAGTCTCTGCTCGACGCGGTCGAGCTTGAGGCCACCCGCCTCGGTTGGTCGCCCAAGCGCGTGCATTCCGAAGCCTTCAAGGGTGCCCAGCCGGGCCAGCCGTTCGACCTGCACCTGCTGCGCAGCGGCCGGCGCCTGCGGGTCGAGGCCGAGCAAAGCCTGCTCGAAGCCCTGGAGCACGCAGGACTACAGGTGCCCAATCTATGCCGTGGCGGGGTCTGCGGCCAGTGCATTACCCGGCACAACGGCGGCGCCATCGAACACCGTGACAGTTTCCTCAGCCCGGCCGAGCAGGCCGAATTTCTGATGCCCTGCGTCTCGCGCGGCCACGGCCCCTGCGTTTCGCTGGACCTCTAGGAGTGAGTGACATGCCCCTGCAATCGAGCCCCGTGTTGAGCTATCGCGACGATTTCAGCTTTCGCAACAGCCCGGCGGCGATCCGGCGCTTCCCCTTTCCGTTCATCGAGGACAGCTACCTGTACTCGGTGAATATCGAACCGGCCACCTCCCGCGACCCCGGCTCGATCTATGAGCACGCCTTCGACATCGACGAGCACTACCGCTCGGAAATGGCCGAACGCGCCCTGGTGCTGGACCAGGACCCGCGCCGCTACCTGGTGATGCCGCACATGCAAGTGGCGGCCTGGGATGCGTTGCAGATGCTCATGCAGCACCTGGCCGCCGACTACCCGCAGTGGTTCAGCCTGAGGCAAGACGGCGAGCACTGGCATTGGCGCAACCACCTGCTGGATATCGACCAGCCCTTCATCTTCGGCGACGCCACCAGCCTGCCCTGCGCACCGCTGGAGTACATCGGCCGTCAGGTGCAGGGGGATTTCGCCCTGCTCGACCAGCGCGACGGCGACCTGTACATGGACGCCGGCCTGGTCACCAGCCCGGCCGACTGGTCGCTGGCGTTCGATGCCGGCATGAGTTTCAAGCAATGGCACGCACCGGTGCCCATGGCCCATCAGATGGGCGTGTTCGACCGCGCGCTGAAGTACCTGCTCAACCTGCAGGTCGGCCAGCCCGTGCGGCGCTTGAACTGGACCCTGACCATCAACCCGCGCCTGGATTCATCCCCCGAGACGTTCCATCAATGGGGCGCCGATCGCGGCCAGATCACCGCGCAGAACGTCGGGCAGCAGGTGCACCTGCGGGTCGAGCTGCAAGTGATGGCGCGCCTGCCGCGCAGCCACGCGGTGATGTTCAGCATCCGTACCTACCTGATCAGCCTGGACGAGCTGGTCACGCAACCCGGCTGGGGCTGTCGCCTGCACCGCGTACTGCGCGACCTGCCCGACCCCATCGCCGACTACAAGGGCATGACCCGCTACCGCCGCACGCTGGTCGAGTGGCTGAGCCAGTTTGATCCACTCGCGTGACCTCATTTTCCCGACAAGGAGCATCACATGACCCACTCCTGGCGTATCTCTGCATTGGCCGAACGGCACCGCGCCCTTGGCTCGAACCTTGAAGACTGGAACGGCATGGGCACCGCCTGGACCTACAGCAGTGCACTGGCCGACCACCACGAAGCGATCCGCACCCGCGCCGGCCTGATGGACGTGTCGGGGCTGAAAAAAGTCCATTACGTGGGGCCCCACGCCGAGAGCCTGTTGCAGTGGGCGACCACCCGCGACATCGCCAAGCTCTACCCCGGCAAATCGGTGTACGCCTCGATGCTCGACGAGGACGGCAAATTCGTCGATGACTGCATCGTCTACCGCACCGGGCCCAATGCGTTCATGGTGGTGCATGGCGCCGGCAGCGGGCATGAAATGCTGGTGCGCTCGGCCCTGGGCCGGCAAGTGGCGGTGCTGTTCGATGACGACCTGCACGACCTGTCGCTGCAAGGCCCGCTGGCGGTGGACTTCCTCGCCGAACACGTGCCCGGCATCCGCCAACTGGCGTACTTCCACCACCTGCAAACCCGCCTGTTCGAGCGCCCGGTGATGATCTCCCGCACCGGCTACACCGGCGAGCGCGGCTACGAGATTTTCTGCAAGGCCGCCGACGCGCCGTTCCTGTGGGACAGCATCCTCGAACAGGGCGCCGACCTGGGGATCATCCCCTGCGCCTTCACCGCCCTGGACTGGCTGCGGGTGGAAAGCTCGCTGATGTTCTTCCCCTACGACAACTCGCAGATGTACCCCTTCGCCGACCAGAAGGCCGGCGACACCCTCTGGGAAATGGGCCTGGACTTCACCGTTTCGCCGGGCAAAAGCGCGTTCCGGGGCGCCGAAGAACACCAGCGCCTGCGCGGCCAGGAGCGTTTCAAGATCACCGGCGTGCTGCTTGAGGGCGTGCGTGCCGCCGAGGCAGGCGACACCTTGTGGCAGGGCAACCGGCAAGTCGGCGTGATCACCTGCGGCATGTATTCGCGCCTGAGCAAACGCTCGATGGCCATCGCGCGCATGAGCGTCGCCTGTTCCGAACCCGGTATTGCCGTGCAGGTGCGCGGCAGCCTTGAGGCCAGCGCCAGCACCCACGCCCTGCCCTTCGATGACCCGCAAAAAACCAAGCGCACGGCCAAGGGCTGAGCCTTCCTTCACTGTATTCAGGAGCCTTCGATGGACGCCTCCCGCGAACATTACATCCTCAAGATCACCTGCCCGGCGGCGTCCGGGATCGTCGCTGCGATCAGCGCCTGCCTGGCCCGGCAGCAGTGCTACATCAGCGAGCTGGCGCAGTTCGACGACGAGTTCACCGGGCAGTTCTTCATGCGCGCGGTGTTCCGCTTCAACACCGGCGTCAGCAGCGATATCGGCGCCCTGCGCGAAGGCCTGGGCGACCTGGCCGGCGGGTTCGATATGCACTGGCAGTTGTTCAGCTCACGCCAACCGACCCGCGTACTGCTGATGGTCAGCAAATTCGACCACTGCCTCACCGACCTGCTCTACCGCCACCGCAAGGGCGAGATGGACATGCACATCACCGCCGTGGTCTCCAACCACCTGGACCTGCGGGCGATGGCCGAGCGCGAAGGCATCCGCTTCATCTACCTGCCGATCACCCAGGACACCAAGGCCAGCCAGGAAGCCGAGCTGATGCGCATCATCGAAGACACCCAGACCGACCTGGTGGTGCTCGCGCGCTACATGCAGATCCTGTCTGACGGCCTGTGCCAGCACCTGTCGGGGCGGGCGATCAATATCCATCACTCGTTCCTCCCAGGGTTCAAGGGCGCCAAGCCCTACCACCAGGCCTATGACCGTGGCGTCAAGCTGATCGGCGCCACCGCCCACTACGTCACCAGCGACCTGGATGAGGGCCCGATCATCGAGCAGGAAATCCAGCGCGTCGACCATACCCACTTGCCCGACTCGCTGGTCGCCATCGGCCGCGACACCGAAACCGTGGCCCTTTCCAAGGCCCTGAAATACCACCTGGAACACCGGGTGTTCATCAACCAGGACAAGACAGTGATCTTTCGCTGAAACCTTCAGGAGGCACGCTCATGACCCTACGTGTTGCAATCATCGGCGCCGGCCCGTGTGGCCTGGCGCAACTTCGCGCGTTCCAGTCGGCCCGCGACAAAGGTGCCGCCATCCCCGAATTGGTGTGCTTCGAGAAACAGCAGGACTGGGGCGGCATGTGGAACTACACCTGGCGCACCGGCCTCGACGAGAACGGCGAGCCGGTGCACGGCAGCATGTACCGCTACCTGTGGTCCAACGGCCCCAAGGAATGCCTGGAATTTGCCGACTACACCTTTGAAGAACATTTCGGCCGGCCCATCGCGTCCTACCCGCCGCGCGAGGTGCTGTGGGACTACATCAAGGGCCGGGTGGAGAAAGCCGGGGTACGCGACTACATCCGCTTCAACCACGTGGTGCGCCAAGTCACCTTCGACGAACAGACCCAGCGCTTCAGCCTGTATGCCCACGACTACAACACCGACACCTTGACCTGCGAAGCATTCGACTACGTGATCAACGCCTGCGGCCACTTCTCCACGCCCAAGGTGCCGTACTTCGAAGGCTTTGAGCAATTCGCCGGGCGCATCCTGCATGCCCATGATTTTCGCGAGGCCCTGGAGTTCAAGGACAAGGACCTGCTGATTGTCGGCAGCAGCTATTCGGCCGAGGATATCGGCTCGCAATGCTACAAATACGGCGCGCGCAGCATCACCAGTTGCTACCGCACCGCCCCCATGGGCTATGCCTGGCCGGACAACTGGGAAGAAAAACCACTGCTCCAGCGCCTGGAAAACAACCGCGCGTACTTTGCCGACGGCAGCAGCAAGCACATCGATGCGGTGATCCTGTGCACCGGCTACAAGCACCACTTCCCATTCCTGCCGGATGAACTGAGCCTCAAGACCGACAACCGCCTGTGGCCGATGAACCTCTACAAGGGCGTGTTCTGGGAACCCAACCCCCGTCTGATCTACCTCGGCATGCAGGACCAGTGGTACTCCTTCAACATGTTCGATGCCCAGGCCTGGTATGCCCGCGATGTGATCCTCGGGCGCATCCCACTGCCCAGCCAGGCCGAGATGGTCGCCGACAGCCAGCAATGGCACGCGCGGGAACAGACCCTGGAAACCAACCAGCAGATGTTCGAATACCAGGGCGCCTATATCCAGCACCTGGTGGACGCCACCGACTACCCGGATTTCGACATCGCCGGAGTCAACGAAACCTTTCTGCACTGGAAGCACGACAAGGCGGAAAACATCATGGGTTATCGCGACAAGTCCTACCGCTCGCTGATGACCGGCACCCAGTCGCCGCCCCACCACACGCCGTGGTTGCAGGCCCTGGATGATTCGATGGCAGCGTACCTGGGCGCGCCCGCGACGCCCATCAAGTCGGTCGGCTGATGATGAATGCACCGCGTATTTCCCATCCCCGAGAGCCCGGGCTGTTTGCCCGCGCGCCGAACCTGGAGCGCTACCGCGTGGCCGCCGGCGGTGTGACCCTGGTGGACTTGCAGCCTGGCGACGGTCTGCACGTGATCGACGTCGAAGGCCGGCAACCCTGCGCACTGCTGGCCCTCGACGCCGGCGGTCGCAGCGCCCTGGCGAGCTGGGGCCTGAGCGGGTCAACGGCGTGCAGTGTGCCAGGGCGTATCGGCCTGGCGCTCCAGCGGCGCGGCATCGACGCCCAGGCATTGCCGCTGGCCGCCTCGCTGTGGGACACCGACAGTCCGCCCGGCCACAGCCGGCAGTTTGTCGCCCAGGACGCGCTGCTGGTGATCGTCGCCGCGCCCGCCGAGGCCACCGCCGTCGACCGGCAATACCGGCCCAGCGAGCTGCGCCTGCGGGTGACGCGGGCCAACCCGTCGCCGCTGCTGGTACCGCACCTGCCCGAGCCGTTGGGCGACGTGCTGGACGAATTCACCCTGCGCGCGGGCACGGCCCGCAGCTACACCGTTGCCAAGGGCCAGTACGTGCAGGTGCTGGATGTGGCCGGCCGCCAGTGTTCGGACTTCGTCGCCCTCGACCGGCGTGCCCTGGATCGCGGCGTGGAGCTGGATCTGGACCAGACCGTCACGCGCACCCTGAACGGCAGCGCCTACCCGGCACCGGGGCTGTTCTCGAAGTTTTTCGACCGCCACATGCAACCGATGCTGGAGGTGGTGCAAGACACCGTCGGGCGCCACGATTCATTCGCCCTGGCCTGCGCGGCGCGCTACTACGAAACCCATGGGTATTTCGGGCACGACAACTGCAGCGACAACCTCAGCCAGGTCCTTGCGCCCTATGGCGTGCAGGCCCGCAACGGTTGGCCGGCGATCAACTTTTTCTTCAATACGGGGATTGATGCGCACCAGCAGATGACCCTGGATGAGCCCTGGTCGCGGCCCGGTGACTACGTGCTGCTGCGGGCCATGACCGACCTGCTGTGTGGCAGTACCTCGTGCCCGGATGACATCGACCCGGCCAATGGCTGGAACCCGACCGATATCCATGTCCGCATCTACAGCGAGAAGGAGCGTTTTTCCATCGCCATGAGCACTCGAACCACGGCGGATGCCGACCCGATTCTCACCCGTGAGTCCGCGTTTCACTCACGCACCAGCGCCCTCACCGGCAGCTTCACCGACTACCGCAACTGGTGGCTGCCGCTGCGCTACGACGGTTACGGCGCCACCGAGGAATACCTCGGGTGCCGCGAACGGGTGGCGGTGATGGACCTGACCGCCCTGCGCAAATTCGAAATCATCGGCCCCGACGCCGAAGCCCTGTTGCAGTACTGCCTGACCCGCGATGTGCGGCGCCTGGCGGTGGGCCAAGTGGTGTATTCGGCGATGTGCCACGCCCACGGCGGCATGCTCGACGACGGCACCCTGCTGCGCCTGGGCCCGGACAACTTCCGTTGGATCTGCGGCGAAGACTACGCCGGCGTCTGGTTGCGCGAGCAGGCACAGAAACTGGGCATGAAGGTGTGGGTCAAGTCCGCCAGCGAGCAGATCCACAACCTGGCGGTGCAAGGGCCCCTGAGTCGCGAACTGCTCAAGCAGATGGTCTGGACCCCGCCCACCCAGCCGAGCCTGGAAACCCTCGGCTGGTTCCGCTTCCTGGTCGGCCGGCTGGACGGTTTCGACGGCTGCCCGTTGATGATTTCGCGCACCGGCTACACCGGCGAGCTGGGCTTTGAGGTGTGGTGCCAGCCCGAAGACGCCGAACGGGTGTGGGACCGCATCTGGCAACTCGGCCAACCCTTGGGCCTGGTCCCGCTGGGCCTGGAGGCCCTGGACCTGCTGCGCATCGAAGCCGGGCTGATCTTTGCCGGCTACGAGTTCAGCGACCAGACCGACCCGTTCGAGGCGGGCATCGGTTTCAGCGTACCGCTCAAGAGCAAGACCGATGACTTCATCGGCCGCGATGCCCTGTTGCGGCGCAGCGCCCACCCCAGCCACAAGCTGGTCGGCCTGCACCTGAGCGGCAACGAGACGGCCCGGCATGGCGACCCGGTGTACCAGGGCCGGGCCCAGGTCGGGGTAATCACCAGTGCCTGCCGCTCACCGCTGCTGGCCAGCAATATCGCGCTGTGCCGGGTCGACGTGAGCTGCGCCGAGCCCGGCACTGAACTGGAGATTGGCAAAGTCGATGGCCTGCAGAAGCGCATCAGCGCCACGGTCAGCGCAGCGATTTTCTACGACCCGGACAAAAGCCGGGTGCGTAGCTGATCGTCCCGAAACGTGTGTGCCACCCCATTTTGACTGCCCCAACCTAACCGCTATTCAGACATGGGAATACGAAGATGGAAGCGACGACGTTCGAGGCTGTACCGCAGGCTGCCGGCTCGGTGGGCAGCCTGCACCGCAAGATCGATTGGCGCGGGGCCTTCTGGGTCGCCAGTGGCGTGCCCGCGCTGGTGCTGTTCTCCATCGGTGCGATTGCCGCCACGGTGGGCAAGCCGGCGTGGATCGTGTGGATCGTGTCGATCCTGTTCGGGTTTATCCAGGCCTTCACCTACGCCGAGATCGCCGGGTTGTTCCCGCACAAATCCGGCGGCGCCTCGGTGTACGGCGCGGTGGCCTGGGTGCGCTACAGCAAGCTGATCGCGCCGGTGTCGGTGTGGTGCAACTGGCTGGCCTGGTCACCGGTGCTGTCCATCGGCTCGGGGCTGGCGGCGGGGTATATCCTCACGGCGCTGTTTCCCGCCGATGCGTTGATCAACACCTGGCAACTGACCCTGCTGGACCTGGGCTGGGTCAAGAGCGGTCTGTCGCTGCGCATCAACGCGACGTTCGCCATTGGTTTGTTGATTTTGCTCACGGTGTTTGCCGTGCAGCACGGCGGCATCCTGCGTTCGGCGCGCCTGACCCTGGTGCTCGGCGTCACCTCGTTGATTCCGCTGCTGCTGGTGGGCGTGGTGCCCTTGTTCACCGGGGATGCGGCCCAGGCCAACTTCCTGCCGCTGTACCCCCTGGCCCATGACGCGGCCGGGCAAGTCATCGATGGGCCCTGGGATATTTCCGGCTGGTCGCTGATGGCCGGTGGGCTGTTCATGGCGGCGTGGTCCACCTACGGTTTTGAAACGGCGGTGTGCTACACCCGCGAATTCAAGGACCCCAAGCGCGACACGTTCAAGGCGATCTTCTACGCCGGCCTGCTGTGCATCCTGGTGTTCACCCTGGTACCGCTGGCGTTCCAGGGCAGCCTGGGGCTGGGCCAACTCGTGACCCCGGCGGTGCTCGACGCCAGTGGCGCAGTCGTGACGCCGGCGGTGTACAGCGGCCTGCTCTCGCCCGCGATCTACAGCGGCATGGGGGTTGGCCAGGTGATGGCCGACAGCATCGGTGGCGGCAAGGTGGTCGCCAATATCGTGTTGATCATGCTGGTGCTGGCGACGTTGCTGGCGATCATGACCTCGATGTCCGGTTCGTCGCGCACCCTGTATCAGGCCTCGGTGGATGGCTGGTTGCCCAAGTACCTGGGGCGCACCAACGAGCATGGCGCGCCGACGGCGGCAATGTGGACCGACCTGTCATTCAACCTGCTGCTGTTGCTGATGTCGGACTACGTGTTCGTGCTGGCGGCATCCAACGTCAGCTACATCATCTTCAACTTCCTCAACCTCAATGCCGGCTGGATCCACCGCCTGGACCGCCCCGACTGGGTACGCCCGTACAAAGCCCCCACCGTGCTGCTGGCGGCCGGCGGCGTGCTGAGTTTCGTCAACCTGGCCTGCATGGGCCTGGGCGCGGATATCTGGGGCGCGGGCACGCTGGTCACCGGCTTGCTGTTGGCGCTGCTGATCCTGCCGGTGTTCTGCTACCGCCACTATGTGCAGGACAAGGGCCACTTCCCCGCCGCCATGCTCACCGACCTGTATATCCAGGCCGATGACGGCCAACGCCGCGCCGGCTGGCTGCCCTATGCCACGCTGGTGGCCGGTGTGCTGGTGGTGTATGCCTGCCATCAACTGGTAGCCTGAGCCTTCTGGCCTGCCTATGGCTGAGGGATTGTTATCCCTCAGCTCCTTATTTCCCCAGACAATGGTGACGCTTTTGACCAGCTCTCTCCCCACGCTTGCCCGCGATATCGACGGCAAAGCCATCGCCGCCCAGGTGCTCGACGAGGTTCGCGAAGAGGTCCTGCTGCTTGCCTCGCAGCAGATCTACCCGGCCCTGGCGGTATTGCTGGTGGGCGATGACCCGGCCAGCCACGTCTACGTGCGCAATAAACTGCTGCGGGCCAAGGAAGCCGGGATTCGCTCCCTGGAATACCGGCTGCCGGAAGATGCCAGCCAGGCGCAGGTGCTGGACCTGCTTGCCCAGTTGAATACCGATGCGTCGGTCAACGGCATCCTGGTGCAATTGCCACTGCCGGCGCATATCGACGAGGCAGCGGTGATCCACGCGATTGACCCGATCAAGGACGTGGATGGCTTCCACCGCGAAAACGTCGGCGGCCTGGTGCAAGGCATCGAGGTACTCACACCCTGCACACCCAGCGGCTGCATGCGCCTGCTGCACGAAACCTGCGGCGACTTGAGCGGCTTGCACGCGGTGGTCATCGGCCGCTCGAACATCGTCGGCAAACCCATGGCGACCCTGCTATTGCAGGCCCACTGCTCGGTCAGCGTGGTGCACTCACGCAGCGTCGATGCCCCAGCGTTGTGCCGTTTGGCCGACATCGTCGTCGCCGCCGTCGGCCGGCCACAATTGATCGATGCCAGCTGGCTCAAGCCTGGCGCAGTGGTCATTGATGTCGGGATCAACCGCATCACCACCGAGACCGGCACGAGGCTGGTGGGGGATGTGGACTATGCCAGCGCCCGCACCGTGGCCAGCGCGATCACCCCAGTACCGGGCGGTGTGGGACCGATGACGATTGCCTACCTGCTGAAAAACACCCTGGTGGCGAGCCAGTTGCAGCGCAAAGCCCTGCCCCGAGCGCTGGCGCTGTACCTGTAGGAGCGAGCTTGCTCGCGAAAAACGTCCAGGCAACGCGGTCATCCAGGGTGCCCGCGTTATCGTTAACGATCTTCGCGAGCAAGCTCGCTCCTACAGGGTTCTCAGTGGTTTTAGGCGGCCAGGTCCATTTCTTCCACCGACTCATGGGCACGCAGGCTGAAGAACACCCTGGTGGCGAGCCAGTTGCAGCGCAAAGCCCTGCCCCGAGCGCCGGCGCTGCACCTGTAGGAGCGAGCTTGCTCGCGAAAAACGTCCAGGCAACGCGGTCATCCAGGATGCCCGCGTTATCGTTAACGATCTTCGCGAGCAAGCTCGCTCCTACAGGGTTCTCAGTGGTTGTAGGCGCGCTCGTTGTGCTCGGCCAGGTCCAGGCCCATCTCTTCCACCGACTCATGGGCCCGCAAGCCGACCAGGGCATTGACCACTTTGAGGATGATCCAACTGACCACAAAGCAATACACCGTGGTCAACAACACCCCCTTGAGCTGGGCAACCACCTGCCCTCCCATGGTCACACCTTCCACCAGGCCCCCCATGGACGGTACACAGAACACGCCAGTCAACACCGCGCCGATCATGCCGCCGATGCCATGCAGGCCGAACACATCAAGGCTGTCGTCGTAGCCGAAACGGCGCTTCAACACCGTCACGCTCAAGTAGCAGAACACCCCGCACAGCAGACCGATGGCCAACGCCCCCCCCACCCCCACATAAGCGCACGCCGGGGTAATCCCCACCAGGCCGGCCAACGCGCCGCTGGCCAGGCCGAGGGCACTGGGTTTGCCGACCTTGAACCACTCGGTGAACATCCAGCCGAGAATCCCGGCGCACGCGCCCAGTTGGGTATTGAGCATGACGATGCCCGAGGTGCCGCTGAGGCCACCGCCGGAACCGATATTGAAGCCGAACCAGCCGACCCAGAGCATCGCCGCGCCGGCCATGGTCAGGCTCAGGTTATGCGCAGGCATCGGCGTGTTCTGGTAGCCCTTGCGCTTGCCGAGGATCAGGCACGCGGCGAGTGCCGCCACACCGGCATTGATGTGCACGGCGGTGCCGCCGGCAAAATCGAGCACGCCCCAGTTATGCATCAAGGCCCCCGAACCGCCCCAGACCATATGCGCCACCGGGGCATAGACCAGGGTGAACCAGATGGCCATGAACAGCAGGGCCGCCGAGAATTTCATGCGTTCGGCAAAGGCCCCCGCGATCAGGGCCGGGGTGATGATCGCGAAGGTCATCTGGAAGGTCACGAACACACCTTCCGGAATATCCCCCACCAGGCTCTCCGGGGTCATGCCGGCCAGGAAGGCACGGCTCAGGCCGCCGACAAAACTGTTGAAGGTCACCTGCCCTTCGACCATGCCGGTGGTGTCGACCACCATGCTGTAGCCGTAGATCACCCACAGCACGCCCACCAACCCGGCGATGCCAAAGCATTGGGTGAACAGCGAGAGCATGTTTTTCGCGCGGACCAGGCCGCCATAGAACAACGCGAGCCCCGGCAAGCACATGAACAGCACCAGCACGGCGGCGGTGACCATCCAGGCGGTACTGCCGGTGTTCAAGGTGGGTGCATCAGCAGCGTACGCCAAGGGTGCAAAGGCACCGGCCGCGAATAAACCGAAGAGGGATTTGCCGAGAAGACGATTGACCATGTTCAAAGCTCCTGCAACAGAAGTGTGTAGGAGCGAGCTTGCTCGCGAAAAACGTCCAGGCAACGCGTTCATCCAGGGTGCCAGCGTTATCGTTGACGATCTTCGCGAGCAAGCTCGCTCCCACAGGGGGGGGTAATTCAGTAACTCGAGCCCGGCACCCAGCTGGTCCCGGCCAGCGGCACGCGGGCCATGGCGGCCGATTCCACGGTCAGCGCCACCAGGTCCTCGGGGTCGAGGTTGTGCAGGTGCGACTTGCCGCACGCACGCGCCATGGTCTGCGCCTCCAGCACCATCACCCGCAGGTAGTTGGCCAACCGCCGCCCACCTTCCACCGGGTCGAGGCGCTTGGACAGCTCCGGGTCCTGAGTGGTGATACCGGCCGGGTCGCGGCCGTTCTGCCAGTCGTCGTAGAAGCCGGCGGCCGAGCCGATTTTTTTCAGTTCCGCGTCCAGCCTCGGGTGGTTATCGCCCAGGGCAATCAGCGCCGCCGTACCAATGGCGACCGCATCCGCGCCCATCGCCATGGCCTTGGCCACGTCGGCACCGTTGCGAATCCCGCCCGACACGATCAACTGGACCTTGCGATGCATGCCCATCTCTTGCAAAGCCTGTACCGCTTGCGGGATGGCCGACAAAATCGGGATGCCCACATGCTCGATAAACACTTCCTGGGTCGCGGCGGTGCCGCCTTGCATGCCGTCGAGCACGATCACATCGGCACCGGCCTTGACCGCCAGCTTCACGTCGTAATACGGCCGGCTCGCGCCGATCTTCACGTAGATCGGTTTTTCCCAATCGGTGATTTCGCGCAGCTCGGCAATCTTGATCGCCAGGTCATCCGGCCCGGTCCAGTCCGGGTGGCGGCAGGCGCTGCGCTGATCCACACCGATGGGCAAGGTGCGCATGCCGGCCACGCGTTCGGTGACCTTCATGCCCAGTAACATGCCGCCACCGCCGGGCTTGGCGCCCTGGCCGAGGACGATCTCGATGGCGTCGGCCTTGCGCAAATCATCCGGGTTCATGCCGTAGCGCGACGGCAAATATTGATAGACCAAATGCTGCGACTGGCCACGCTCTTCCGGGGTCATGCCACCGTCACCGGTGGTGGTGCTGGTGCCCGCGATGGTCGCGCCACGGCCCAGGGCTTCCTTGGCATTGGCCGACAGCGCGCCGAAACTCATGCCGGCGATGGTCACCGGGATCTTCAGATGGATCGGCTTCTTGGCGAAGCGGTTGCCGAGGATCACGTCGGTGCCACACTTCTCGCGATAGCCTTCCAGCGGGTAGCGCGACACGCTGGCGCCAAGCAGCAGCAAGTCATCGAAGTGCGGCAGCTTGCGCTTGGTGCCGCCGCCGCGAATGTCGTAGATGCCGGTTTCGGCGGCGCGCTGGATTTCCTGGATGGTCAGGCGGTCGAAGGTGGCCGACTCGCGCAGGACCGGAGGGGTTTGTTCAGTCATGGTGGAGCTCCTGATCAGTACGCGGAGGCGTTATCGACTTTGAAGTTGTAGAGTTGACGGGCCGAGCCGTAGCGCTTGAAGTCCGCCGCCTGGTGGGCGAAACCCGCACGGTCGAGCAGCTCTTGCAGCTCTTTGAGGTGCTCGCTGCGCATCTCTTTTTCGACGCAGTCCGAGCCCAGGGACTCCACCGTGCCTTTGACGTAGATGTGAGTTTCGTACAGCGAATCGCCCAGCGCATCGCCGGCATCGCCACACACCACCAAACGCCCGGCCTGGCCCATGAAGCAGCTCATGTGGCCGATGCTGCCGCCGACAACGATGTCGATACCCTTCATGGAAATCCCGCAACGCGCGCCCGCATCGCCCTCGATCACCAGCAAACCGCCATGGGCCGTGGCCCCGGCCGCCTGAGAGGCGCTGCCCTTGACCCGTACCGAGCCGGACATCATGTTCTCGGCGCAGCCCACGCCGACATTGCCGTGCACGGTGATCGAAGCCTGCTGGTTCATACCCGCGCAGTAGTAGCCGGCGTGGCCCTCGATATCGATGGACACGGCTTGGTTCACGCCCACCGCGAGGTTGTGCTTGCCGTTGGAATGGATCACGCGCCATTCGTTGTCGATGGCCTGGGCGTGCAGCGCCTGGTTGAGGTCACGCACGGTGGCGGTGGAAAGATCGATGGTTTTCATGTGTGCGCTCCTTAAGCCGACTGGCGTTCCCAGATGTACAACGTGGCCGGTGCCGGCTCCCAGATCCGCGCGTTCTCGATGCCCGGCAGGCTCGACAGCGCCTGGTACTCGGAGGCCATGGCGACGTAGTCGTCGGTCTCGGCGAGGATCGCCGGCTTGCACGCAATCGGGTCGCGGATCACCGCAAAACCGTTGCGCGTGCCGATGGCGAAGGTGAAGAAACCGTCGAGGTCTTCCAGGGAATGGTCCAGCGCCTCTTTGAGCGAATCGCCCTGTTGCAGGCGCCAGGTCAGGTAGCCGGCGGCGACTTCGGTGTCGTTGTCGGTTTCAAAATGGATACCTTCGCGCTTGAGTTCCTGGCGCAGGCGGAAGTGGTTGGACAGCGAGCCGTTGTGCACCAGGCACAGGTCGGCGCCGGTGGAAAACGGGTGGCTGCCTTCCATGGTCACCGCACTTTCGGTGGCCATGCGCGTGTGGCCGATGATGTGGCTGCCCTGCATGCTCGCCAGGCCGAAGCGCTGGGAAATCTCCTCGGGCAGGCCCATGCCCTTGAGGATCTCGATGCTCTGCCCGGCGCTCATGATGCGTACGCTCGGCGCCAGTTCGGCCAGGGCCTGGCGCACCGGGGCTTCGTCGGCGTGGATCTTCAACACGGCGGCGCTGGCGTTCTGGAACCAGTCCAGGGAACAGCCGAGGCGCCCTTCCAGCTCGCCCATCAAGCCTTTCCAATCGAAGGCTTCGGTGGTGGCTTGCAGGGTCAGCTTGACCCAGCCATCGGCGACTTCATCGCCGTAGATGGCAAAACCGGCGCTGTCCGGGCCACGGTCGGTCATGGCTTGCAGCATGGGTTCAAACAGCTGGCCGAGCTGGGGTTCCAGCCGCGGATTCTTCAGGTACAGGCCTACGATTCCACACATAACAAGTCTCCGTCACACGGTGTCAGAAAAATTCGGTATAGCGCTGGATTTCCCAGTCGCTCACATGGCGGCTGTACTCCACCCACTCCATGCGCTTGAGCTTGATGAACTCGCCCACGATCTGCGGGCCAAGCACTTCGGCGAACAGCGCGTCGGCTTCCAGCGCGTCACAGGCTTCCTTGAGGGATTGCGGCAGGGTCTTGATGCCGCGTTCAGCGATCTGCTCAAGGCTCAGGCTGTAGAGGTTTTCGTTGCAGACGTGGTCGATTTCCAACTGGCGATCGATACCGTCCAGGCCCGCGGCGATGATCGCGGCGCTGACCAGGTAAGGGTTGCAACCGGCATCCGGCAGGCGGAACTCCAGGCGGCCATACGGCACGCGCACCATGGCCGAGCGGTTGTTGGCGCCAAACGCAATAAAGGCCGGGGCCCAGGTGGCGCCGGACAACGAGTTGCCGACCACCAGGCGCTTGTACGAGTTGACCGTGGGCGCGGCGAACGCACACAGCGCCGGGCCATGGGCGAGCAAACCGGCGGCGAAGTGATAGGCGAGCTTCGACAGGCCCATGCCGCTCGGATCGCTGGCGTCATGGAACAGGTTTTTGTTCTCGGCGCTGCTGATCGACAGGTGAAAATGCATGCCGTTGCCGGCGCGTTTCGGGTCGGGCTTGGGCATGAAGGAACAGATCATGCCCAGGTCATTGGCGATCTCGCCGGCGGCCATGCGGAAGAAGGTGAAACGGTCGGCCGAGGTCAGGGCGTCGCTGTAGGTGTAGTTGATCTCGAACTGGCCGTTGGCGTCTTCGTGGTCGATTTGATAGACCTCGAAATCCACCGCCTGCAAGGCTTCGGTCAGGCGCTCGAGGAACACCCGCGAACGGGACAGGCCCTTGTAGTCGTAGCAAGGCTTGTCGAGGTTGTCGCTGGGGTCCACCAGTTGCAACTTGCCCTGCTCGTCGCGGCGCATCAGGTTGAATTCGGGTTCCAGGCCGGTGTTCAGCGTCCAGCCCTTGTCCTGCAGGCGCTGCACCTGCTGTTGCAACACGTAGCGGCTGTCGTAGGGATGGGGCTGGCCGTCGACATGACCGACGCACACCACGCGCCCATAACCTGGCTGCCAGGGCACCGGGGTCAATGTCGAGAGATCGCCGCGCGCCATGAAGTCCGGGCCATGAGGCTCCATGCCCATGCCGCTGATGGCAAACCCGGCGAACCCCGCGCCCTCTTCGGCCACGGTCTTGAGCCCACAGATCGGCACCGACTTGGTCTTGGCCGCCCCGTGAATATCCACAAACTGCGCAAGCACGTACTTGATCCCGTGCTTGTCGATGATGCGCTGGGTTTCTGCTGGCAACATTGCGTGTCACTCCTCGCGAAAGGCAAAACCGTGTGGGTGGGCCTAGGCTGTCTTTTTATTCCTAAAAAGAAAGTTAGTTTCCCAACAGGAATGCAATACCCTTGCCAGATTCGCGAGCGGCGGATTGATGTGCCGGTGAAAGCGCTTTTGTGCTGTATATATGGGAAAATTCTTTTCCCCGCAGGAATACGTACAGCGGGGTGGCCTTCAAGCGCCAGACCTTGCACTTTCCCAGTGCGAAAATAATATTACTGAACGGAAACCGTGCAGGAGCCGATGATCATGTCCACCGAAACCGCCCCGCGCCTCAAGCTCGAGCAATACCTGGGGCTGCAGATCAAACGCCAGCGCCAGGCCCAGGACCTGAAGCTGTCCGACGTGGCGAAGATTGCCGATATCAGCCAGGGCATGTTGAGCAAGATTGAGAACGCCCAGGTGTCCACCAGCCTCGATACCTTGAGCCGCCTGTGCGATGTGCTCGGGCTGCCGTTATCGAAGTTGTTCAGCGAATACGACCAGCAGGATGGCAGCGCCTTGCTGGTCAAGGCTGACCAGGGCATGGAAGTGGTGCGCCGGGGGACCGAGAAGGGGCATACCTATCACCTGCTCAACCATACGCGCGGGCCGAAGAAGAGTTTCGAGGCGTACATGGTGAGCATGGATGACGCCAGTGAGGAGTTTCCGACCTTTGCTCATCCGGGGACGGAGTTTTTGCATTTGCTGGAGGGGGAGTTGATTTATCGGCATGGCAATCAGCTGTATCGGATGGAGGCTGGGGACAGCTTGACGTTTGAGGGGGAAATTCCTCATGGGCCGGAGGAGTTGGTGCGGGTGCCGATTCGGTTGTTGTCGATTATGAATTATGGGGGGGATAAGGAGTGATCGTGGGCATATCCGTTGTTTTGGGGGTGGGGGTTTCGTGTACATATCCGGGGGTGTCAGAAATTTTGTGTTCGGGCATAACATGAGTAAGAGGTGCATGTATGCCAACCAAAAAGAAACCTGCGT